>NZ_CP039699.1 GCF_005145025.1 Novosphingobium sp. EMRT-2
GTCGAAAGCGGGCTCGCCGCCACCTTCCGGACGGAATCGGTGTAGGTATAATTCGCGGTCAGCAGCAATGCCGGGGTGATCGGCAGTCTGCCATTCACTTTGTCAAACGGCGCGCAAACGGGACCCCGTATAGGCGTTGAAGGGGACCCCCTTTTCGAGAATTGAGCGGAGGGTTGATGCCCTGCGCTGTGTGCGGCGGAGGTCGGGCGTAGCCCGGCCGGAGGCGTACACAGCGCAAGTTCGTTTTGAAGCTGGGGTGAGAGTGGCGGCTAACTGCGGTTTTTGAAGCGCCAGCTGTCGTTGCCGGTCTCGACGATATCGCAGTGATGAGTGACGCGGTCGAGCAGAGCCGTGGTCATTTTGGGATCCCCGAACACGGTAGGCCATTCGCCGAAGGCGAGGTTGGTCGTGATAACGACGCTGGTGCGTTCGTAGAGCTTGCTGATCAGGTGGAACAGGAGCTGGCCACCAGAGCGCGCGAACGGCAGATATCCAACTCATCGAGCACCACCAGGTCGAGCCGTGAGAGCTGTCCCGCCAGGGTCCCGCCTTGCCGATCCGGGCCTCCTCTTCGAGGCGTGTCACCAGATCGACGGTGTTGAAGTATCGTGCCCGAGCCCTTTGCGCACGACGTTGGCGGTAATCGCGATGGCGAGGTGGGTCTTGCCGGTGCCCGTGCCGCCGACGAGCACGATGTTGCGACGCGCCGGTAGGAAGGAGCCATCATGCAGGAGCGGATCAGTCCCTCGTTGATCGGCGTCCCTTCGAAGCTGAACCGCTCCAGGTCCTTCACCACCGGCAGCCGCGCGGCCGTCATGCGATATCGGATCGAGGCGGCGTCGCGATGGGTGGCTTCCGCCGGAGCAGATCGGTCAGGATTCCATGGTGGGCGCTGGCGCTGGAGGCCGGTGGTGACGGCTCGTCGAACGCGGCCACCATGCCCTTGAGGCCCAGGCCGCGCATTGTGTCGATCATCTCATGCGCTGCATCATAGCCTCGCAGTCGGTCATAGCTGGCACAGTCGGCGACGGCGGGTGATCAGCATCCGGTCTTCCGAAGTGACGATGCTATGGGGCGTCGCCGGCTCGCGGCACGGGAGAGGATGTTGAGATCAGGTCGTCGCTGACCGTTCCGCTCGCCAGCGCTTCGCGCACGGCCTCGACCTGCTCCAGCCATCGGTGAGCACGGCCGAGAGCACCGCACGAACCTGCGATCCGCCTCATCCCCGTGCCCCAGCCTGCGTCGCAGCGATGGAGGGATGGCGGCAACTCCCAGTCCTGGAACGGCGCGCCGTTGCGCAGGCACCGGCTTGTGGGCCAGAACCGGCAGATAATGCCAGGGATCGTAAATGGTGCGGTTCCGCCCGAAGTGACGCTCATGTTCCCCGACGATCTCTTCGCCGCAGCGGATGACCATCCGGCCCGCATAGGCGCGCACCTGCACCGTGCGCCGCGCGCCCTGGACATGGACCGAAGCGTTGCGGTCGAAGCTGATGAGGCAGGTGCCTGTAGCGCGACAAACTGTATGAGGATTGCGCGTCAATCAGGATGAGAATGTGATTGTCACGGCGCGTCGATCAGTGGCTGTTTTGATTGTCGCTGGCAAGTTCGTCGTTCTCATCCTGATTGACGCGGATGGTCTCGAGGATCTTTGGCGTGTGTAGGCGGCCGGGCGGCCGGCACCGGTGCGCCTGGCCTGTGCGTGCGCCGCCGGTAACTTTCGACGTTCATCTCGAAGATGGTGCGTGGTGCACGAGCCTGTCGACAGCGGCGAGTGTCATGGCGGGATCGGGGAAGACCCTGTCCATTCGCCGAAGGGCTGGTTGGCGGTGATCAGCAACGACCGTCGTTCGTAGCGTGCGCTGATCAACTCGAAGAGCACCGACGTCTCGGCCTGATCGCGCGAGATGTAGGCAAAGTCGTCGAGAACGAGCAGGTGGTTTTTGTCGAGCTTGGCCATGGCGGATTCGAGTGCAAGTTCGCGTCGGGCGACCTGCAGGCGTTGCACGAGTCGGAGGTTCGAGAAAACAAACCTCCAGCCCCGTTCCACCAGCGCAAGGCCGATTGCCGCGGCCAGATGGGATTTGCCGCCGCCCGGCGGACCGAAAGGATGAGGTTGCCCCTTGTTCGAGCCAGCCATCGCCGGCGCACAGGGCCATGACCTGGGCCTTGGAGATCATCGGCACGGCATCGAAGGCGAAGCAGTCCAGGGTCTTGCCTGCAGGCAGATGGGCCTCTGCCAGGTGACGCTCGATCCGGCGGCGATCTCGTTCGGCGAGTTCGTGTTCGGCGAGCGCGGCGAGGAACCTGCTCGCGGGCCACCCCTCCTTGTCAGCCTGGGCGGCGAAGTCCCCCAGATGTGCTTGATGGTGGGCAGGCGCAGCTCGTTGAGCATGAGGCTGAGGCGCTGTGCATCGATCATGGGAACTGCACTCATGCGGCTTCTCCCTGTTCGATAAGTCCGTCGTAGATCGAGAGCGGCACCAGTTCGACCACGACTTCGGGCAGATCGGCGGGTCCGGACAGAACCGGGCCCGCAAGGTTGTCAGGCACGGCGTTCGGCGCGCGGTCAGATCATCGGTCAGGATCCCGGCGAGTTCGGCCTCGCAGGCACGTTCGTGGCCATGGCCAGAAGTTCGACGGTGGTGCGGCAGGCTTCCCGCTCGCCCTGAACTTCCAGCAGGTGGTCGAACATCAGGCGATAGGCATCTCGCGGGAACAGGCTGTCGCGATAAACCAGCCCCAGCAGCGCCATGGGCTTGCGGCGCAGGGAATGGATCACGTGGCGGTAATCAACGACGTGGCCGTGCTTCCCGTTCATGCCGGCGCGGCCGCGCGGCAGGGTCATGAGCCTCGTGCCCCGATGAAGACGTCGAGGCGGTCATCATACAGGCGGACCCGCAAACGGTGCCCGATTAGGCGGGATGGGACCGTGTAGAACACCTTGCGCAGCGTGAAGCCGCCCGAGGATGTGACCGTCACGAGGATCTCCTCGTAATCGGTGGTGCGCACGTCCGGCAGCGACTGCAGGAACTTGCGTTCGGCATCGATCCCGGGGCTGTGCCGCCGGTTGCGCGCATTTACGACCTCGTCGATGAAGCGGCGATAGTCGGCAAGGTCAGCGAAGTCGCCGCTACCTCGCAGCAGCAGCGCATCCTTCACGGCAGCCTTGATATGACCATGGGCACTCTCGATCGCGCCGTTCTCGTGAGCAACGCCCCGGTTGTTCCTCGTGGGCTCCATTCCATAATGGGCACAGAGCGCGTCATAGCGCCTGGTCAGGTCGATCCTGGCATCGGCCTCCAGATTGCGGAAGGCGGCCGAGAGGCTGTCGGTACGATGAAGCTTCGGCGCACCGCCTGCGGACCAGAGTGCGTTCTGCAGCCCTTCGGCCAAGGCAACGAAACTCTCGCCGCCCAGGATGACGTGCCCATGCTCGAAACCGCCGCGCGGCAACCGGAAGTGATAGAGCAGGTGATCCAGTGGTTGTCCGGCGATCGAGACAGCCAGATCGTCCATGCACGTAAAATCGGACAGGCCGAGCCGCCCGGCCTCGTGCACCTGCCGGAAGATGACTTCGCGATCTTGCCCGTTCATCGCGCGCCAGTCGCGAATGCGCCTCTCCAGGGTTCGCCGGGAGCCGAACACCGTCTCGGGGTATCGGCGCCGCAGTTCCTCGAAGATCGCGATAGGCCGCAGGCCCGGAGCAGCCTCCAGCATCGGCACGACCACCTCATCGAAGATACCGGCAAGGGGTCAGGCCGGCGCCGGCTGCGTGGCGTTTGCCGCTGTGATGGCAACCGGGCGTCCTGAAGAACCCGATAGCCCGTCGCCGGGCTGAATCCAGCCTTAGCCGCCGCCAGAGCGACGGGGTCATTACGTCTGTTGGTCATGAAAAGTCTCACCTGATGATCGTTGATGTGTCGACCGGCCACACGTCAGGTCCTCCTTCTCGGAAAACCTCATGCATAGCGGCCACCACGACCATCACAGGCACCCCGCAAAGAGCGCCTCCGGTGTGTCGGGACCGGCTACGGGCTACGCCCTCCGCCGATCCCGACACACCGGATTCCCATCTTGATTGTCGCGCTTTCTCAACCTGATCGTCGCGCAACACAGGTGCCGGTGACGGCATGCTCGCTCTCATGGAAGCCATCGAAGGGCGCCAGGATCGGCTGCAGGACAGGCCGCTCCATCTCCAGCGCCTAGGCCACGGTGATATCGCCGCGCTCGGGATGGGTGTGGTGCTCGGCCCAGCGCCGGCACTCCGCCTTCCTTCTCACGATCTGGCTTTTGAGCCATTCGAGCATGGAATCTTTTGCCATCATGGGCGTCGTCGTCGCTCTCGGCAGCATCGTCTACCGGGCCAGCATCCGCCGGTCATCAACGTAGGGGTCACGACGGTGGAGCGAGCGGTCGGCTCTTCAAGCCCAACGCGATCGGCTCATTTCTCGCTCACCAGTCGTGAACTAACGGCAAATTTGTCAGAATTTGAGGGTGAAAGTGATTTATGGCCCTCATTTTTGTTTCAAGCAGCGCCTGCCGAATGCATCTCTGCGATTGATGTCTTCTGCAAAAGCTTGTTGGCATCGGATGCTCGCTGATCACACCTAACCCGTAATCGTGCCTCTGGCTGACATACCCGACAAACGTATAAGCTCGCCATGCGCGGGCGTCACCAACCCAATTCCGCGTGCGATCCCAAGCGCACAAGCTGCAAGGTGTCGTCATCGGGCTTGCGGTAAATCAGCACGAGGTCGGGCTTTATGTGGCAATCGCGATGGTCGCGCCAGTCGCCGGTCAGCGCATGGTCGCGGTGGCGCGGTTCAAGCGGCTCGTCGGATGCCAGCGCCTCGATGATCGGGATCAGGTCAGCGTCCAGCGTCTTGGCGTGCTGCCCCTTCTTCTCCCGCTTGTAGTCGCGCTTGAACCGCCCGAAGCGTTCAATCGTCCGCATTGAGGTCGGCCATCAGGTCGACCACCGTGGCGAACCGCTTGCCCTTTCCCTCGCGCGCTTCCTTCATGGCCTCTATCGTCTCGGCATTGGGCACCAGCGGTTCAAACGGCAAGGCCTTGTCGCGGGCAACGCGGGTCAGCATCAGGCGCACGGCATCGGAGACGGTCAGCCCCATAGCAGCCAGCACGGTCGCGGCTTCCTCCTTCACCGCTCCGTCGATCCGGGTCTGCACAAGAGCGTTTGCGGCCATGTCGATTTCCTTTCTGCATGACGATGTAATGCAAGCGAACGCAAAGTGCAATCAGGCAAAGCCCCGGCTATCGACATGGCGACCGGGCTTCGCGTTTTTCACCTTCAATGCTGTGAGTGCCATCGGTTCGGGGCCCTGATCGGGAATGTTGGGGCCGTTCTCACACTTTCGGTGGGCAAACGGTCCCACAATCGTTCCACATTTTGGGCCAAATTCAGGCAAATCAGGGAGACGACCGCGAACAACTTACAAGACAAATCGTTGCTTTTTCAGTGTAGGTAGGGGTAGGGACGCCATCAGCTCGCTTGACACAAGGTTCTACACGCGACAGCGGGGTCCTCTACCACCGGGCAATTCTGCAGGATGCTGCAAACCGCGCGATATCAATGGCGGGCGAAAATTCGCTGACCGGCGCTGCCGAAGGCCACCACCGTATAGGGTTGGCGGGCAGCGCCTGCCACTTCCATGCCCTCCGAACCGATCGGCATCCCCGCAACCGCAATGCCTTTGACGCCCGCAGGACGGGTCGCCAGCAAGCGCTTGACGTCGGATATCGGGACATGGCCCTCGATCATATAGCCATCGACGATCGCGCTGTGGCAAGATGCCAGCGTCCGGGGCATGCCGGCCTTGCGCTGAAGCTCGCTGCGCGACGCATCGTCACGCATGACGACCTTGCGTCCCAGCTTCGCGCGCACGGCCTGCGCCCACTTCTCGCAACATCCACATCCCGGATCCCGGTGGACGACGATATCACTGGCCGCAAGCGCTACGCCGGGCATGGCGAGGAACAGCAAGGCGACGAATAGGCGGGTCTTCATGAAATGACTCCCGGAAGAACGATAAGCATGGGGCAGAGGCCCCTTCTTTTCTATACGCATCAATGCGCCCCTCCCCTCATCACGCAGATGATTTTACGATGGCGGGCGGCCTCCAGGCTAGCGGCAGGGACACAAGCAGCGCTAGCGATAGACCACCAATCCCCCACAGAACGAGCGGCTGCGCCCGGGAGCGACGATGGCTATCGCCAGCGGCGCGAGCGCCTGCCCGATGCTGGCGGCGGAATGCTGGAAACCGAGCTTCACGCCTGAAGGGGCCCCGCCGCCGCTGATCCAGAAGCTGGTGACCAATCGAAGGGTTGCCGAGCTCCAGCCGGCAGCAACGATGATCCCACTGAGCTCGGCCATACTCGCGGCGACAGGAAACATGAAAAGTGCCACAGCCAGCAGGCCCAGCGTCAATCCGGCAAGCCGCCTCGGCACAGTGACCAGCCAATCCAGCTTTGCATGGAAGATCTGTGCCGCCAGCATGCCCAATCCGCAGAGACTGAGCATCCAGGCGATCTCTTCGCGGCTCAGCGAAATGGCGCTCCGCGTCACCAGGAGATTGACATGCATCGCCGCCAGCCCGCCGCCCGCGACGATCGTGATAAAAAGCAGGATCAACGTCGCGCCGAGCGTAGGCGCGGGCAGGTCTCCGCCATCGATGCAAGGTGCACACCAGCGCGGCAGACGCACGGCGCAAAGCGCCGCCCCGACGGCACCGATGCCGAGAGCGAGGATCATGAGGGGAGCGCGGGGCAGGATCGCGGCCGAGACCTCCGCCACCAGCGGACCGGCGAGATCGCCCAGAAACACGAAGGCGGTCAGCCAGGTGAAGCGGCGCGCCTGGTCCGCGCGCCCGCTTGCGGCAAAGCTCGCGCAGAGCAAGCCCAACGGTATGATGGCGGCCGACGCCATCCCCGCCACCAGACGCAATGCATAAAGCTCAGGCAACCCGACGAGGCCGATCGGCGCGGTCACCAGCGCGAGGATGACCAGCGCTGCGCGCAACATCGCCCGATAGTCGACCCGGTCCGCGATCCAGCCCCAGAGCGGCGCCGCCAGCAAGGCTGCCAGGGGATGGACCGCGGTCAGGCTCGCGACATGAAAATCATGAGCGCTTGACGATAGCGCGCCACGAGCCGGGTCGACCAGTGCCGGAAGGAAGGCGAGAATGGCCGTCTGTCCCGCCGACGCCGCAGCCGCCGCGAGCAACAAGACGAAAAAGGAGGCCGGCCAGCGACCGTTGGCTTGCGATCCAGCCTTGTCACGCGGCGCGTTCGCGGTCGATCCCTCGAGTGGCCATCCGCGGATCACCACCAGGCGCGCAAGCCGATCACCAGCCTGTGTTCGGAAGGCCCTTCCCTGCGCAGGCGACGGAAATCGGCCGTGCCGTCAAATGCGCGCTCCCAGACGAAGCCGATATAGGGCGCGAACTTGCGCGACACCTCGTAGCGCAACCGTCCGCTCAGCTCGACATTGCTGAAGCCGCTGCCGAGCTGCCGATCGCTCGACCGCTTCGAATAGATATTGGTTTCCACCTGCGGCGTAAGGATCAACCGATTGGTGAACAGGACCTCATAGGAGGCCTTGGCGCGCGCCGCGAGACGCCCATCGGTTCCTACATAGCCGGTGAGCTGGACGTCGAACCAATAGGGCGCCAGTCCCTCGACGCCGGCGGCGAGCCAGGTGGTCGCACCCTTGCCGAGATCCTGCCTGACCCCGAGCAGCGTGCCCCAGAACGGGTTCTTGCTGTGCCACCACAGCGCCTCGACGCTGCTCTCCGGATCGAGACGTTGGTCGCGGGAGTTCTTGAGCCCCTGGCTGCGCAGCCAGAGCTTGTCATTGTCCTGACCCTTGGTGACGAGCACGGTCCAGCCCACGCCCTGACCCTCGTTGCCGCTGGTGAACTCGAGCTCATCCACAAGTATCTTGGGGATCGAGAGCTTGTCGGCCATCTCATAGCCCGGCAGCGTCGAGTTGCGATAGCCGTCGGCATAATCGTCCGAGTTGCGCGCGTCCGGCGGGGCCTTGCCACCCTGCATCGAGCCCATGTCCATCGTGGCGCCGTTACCGGACGCCTTCGTGTCGGTCATATCCATGCCCGGCATGTCCATGCCCGCATGCTCCTGAGAGCCTTGCGCGGAAGGTGAGTTTGGATCGGGAGTGGCCGTTTGGGCAGGGGTGGCGGCGGGCGACGGGGGCAAGGCATCCTGCGCGAGGGCGGGAGCCGTGATCGCCGGCGCCAGGAAGAGGGCAACGCCAAGAGCAATGCCGCGCGAGGGGATAATCCGGATCATGCGACCACCACCTCCCGGAACATGCCGGCCGCCATGTGATAGAGCAGATGGCAGTGGAAGGCCCATCGGCCCATGGCGTCGGCGGTGACGCGGAAGCTCACCCGCTGGGCGGGCTGGACCACGACCGTATGCTTGCGGACCTGGAAGGCGCCGTCCGGGCCTTCGACATCGCTCCACATGCCGTGCAGATGCATCGGATGCGCCATCATCGTGTCGTTGACGAAGGTGACGCGCAGCCGCTCGTTCGGCTTGAAATGCAGCGGCCGGGAATCGTTGAGCTTGATGCCGTCGAGCGACCAGATGAACCGTTCCATATTGCCCGTCAGATGCAGCTCGATGTCGCGCTCGGGCTCGCGCGGGTCGGGATCGCCGCCCGGCGTGCGCAGATCGGCCAGCGTCAGCACGCGCCAGCCGCGCCCGCGCAGCCCGGCGCCGGGATCGTCGAGATTGGTGCGCGGATAGTCGACGCGCATGTCGGTATTGGCGCCATATTCGGTGCGGGCGTGCCGTGCCCTGGCCGGCATCTCGGTCATGCCGTGCCCGGCATGCGCGTCGCCTCCCATTGCGCCCATCGTCGCCATCGCGCCCATCATGTCGACCGGCTCGAGCCAGGTCCGGGCATCGAGCGGCGGCACGGCTGCCGCCATGCCCGGGGCCGGTGCGATCGTGCCACGCGCATAGCCGCTCCGATCGATCGCCTGCGCGAAGATGGTGCGGGCGCCGCCCTCGGGCATGGTGAACTCGACGTCGTAGGTCTCGCCCGGGCCGATCCGGAATTCCTCGACCGTGACCGGCTCGACCGGCTGCCCGTCGGTCGATACGACCGTCAGCTCGACCCCGGGGATCCGCACGTCGAAGAACGTCGCCGTCCCCGCGCCGACGAAGCGCAGGCGCACGCGCTCGCCGGGCGCGGCGATACCGGTCCAGTTGCCGGCGGGCGGCGCGCCGTTCATCAGATAGGTGTAGGTCGCGGCAGAGACATCGCTGTAGTCGGTCGGGTTCATCCGCGAGCTGTTCCACATCCGCCGCCGCTCGAGCGCCTTGCCCAAGCCCATGGTGCCGACATCCTTGAGGAAATCGCCGGCGGTCGGCTGCGCAAAATTATAGTAGCTGCTCTGCTTCTTGAGATTGAGGAAGATCTGCAGCGGCGGCTCGTCCGACCAGTCGCTGAGCACGATGCAATAGTCGCGATCGGGCGCCCGCGCCACCGGCGCCTGTTTCGGCTCCACGATGATCGCTCCATAGAGTCCCGTCTGCTCGGCGAGCGTGTGAGCGTGATACCAGTAAGTTCCGCTCTGGCGGACCTCGAAGCGATAGGTGAAGGTCTCGCCCGGCGCGATGCCGGCAAAGCTGATGCCGGGCACGCCGTCCATCTCCGCCGGCACGATGATGCCGTGCCAATGGATGCTCGACATCTCCTTGAGGCCGTTGCGCACACGGAGCGTGACCGTATCGCCTTCGCGCAGGCGCAGGACCGGCGCGGGCACGCTGCCGTTCACGGCAGTCGCAATACGGCGCTTGCCGGTGAAGTTGACTGGCAGCTCGGCGATCTCGAGGTCGAACTCGGTCCCGCTCAGCTCAGCGGGCAAGGTTGGGGCGGATCGCGCGAGAAGCGCCGGGGCGAAACCGGCGACCGCGCCGCCGATCGCCAGCCCCTGGACGAAACGGCGCCGCGCGATCGGCCGGATATGTAAGGGAGACATGAACTGTACTTTCGCGAAGTCGGGTTCAGGCGAGGTCGAGGACGATCCGGCCCTCGATGTCGCCATGATGCATGCGGGAGAAGACGTCGTTGATGTTCTCCAGCTTGTCTGCATGGACCGTGGCCTTGACCTTGCCCTCGCCGGCGAACGCCAGTGCCTCGAGCAGATCGAGCCGCGTGCCGACGATCGAGCCGCGCACGGTAATGCCGTTCAGCACGGTGTCGAAGATCGACAGCGGGAAGTCGCCCGGCGGCAGGCCGTTGAGCGCGACCGTGCCGCCGCGCCGGACCATGCCGAGCGCCTGCTGGAACGCCTTGGGCGAAACGGCGGTCACCAGCGCCCCGTGCGCGCCGCCAATGGCTTTCTTGAGCGCTGCCGAAGGGTCCTCGCTGCGCGCGTTGACCGTCAGTGTGGCGCCAAGGCGTGTAGCGAGGTCGAGCTTGCTATCGTCGATGTCGACCGCGGCCACATTGAGACCCATGGCACGGGCATATTGCACCGCCATGTGGCCGAGCCCGCCAATGCCGGAGACGACCACCCACTCGCCGGGCCGGGCCTCGGTGGCCTTCAGTCCCTTGTAGACGGTGACGCCCGCGCAGAGGATCGGCGCAATGTCGAGGAAGTCGACATTGTCGGGAAGGTGACCAACATAGTTGGGATCGGCGAGGACATATTCGGCAAAGCTGCCATTGACCGAATAGCCGGTGTTCTGCTGTTCGTGGCAAAGCGTCTCCCAGCCACCCAGGCAATGCACGCAGTGCCCGCAGGCGGTGTAGAGCCAGGGCACACCGACCCGGTCGCCTTCCTTCACATGGGTGACGCCGGCACCAACGGCGGCGACATGCCCGACGCCCTCATGGCCGGGAATGAAGGGCGGGTTGGGCTTGACCGGCCAGTCCCCTTCTGCCGCGTGCAGGTCGGTATGGCACACGCCGGTTGCCGCAATCTTGACCAGGACCTGCCCGGGGCCGACCGTCGGGATCGGCGCGTCCTCGATGACCAGGGGCTTGCCAAATTCGCGGACGACCGCCGCCTTCATGGTTTTCGCCATGTCCGTTTCTCCTTTTAAGCGGGGGGTCAGAATAGGCCGAGCGCGTGCTCGTCATAGGAGACGAGCAGATTCTTGGTCTGCTGATAATGATCGAGCATCATCCGGTGGTTTTCACGCCCGAAGCCCGATGCCTTGTATCCGCCGAAGGCGGCATGGGCGGGGTACTGATGATAGCAGTTGGTCCAGACCCGCCCGGCCTCGATCGCGCGGCCGAGCCGGTAGGCGGTGTTGCCGCTCCGGGTCCAGACGCCCGCGCCAAGACCGTAGGCGGTGTCATTGGCAAGTGCGATCGCCTCCTCGACCGTCTTGAACGTGGTGACCGACAGGACGGGACCGAAGATCTCCTCCTGGAAGATGCGCATGTGGTTCTGACCCACGAACACGGTCGGCTGCACGAAATAGCCCTGGTCGAGCGCACCGCCCGGCAGCGCCCTGGCGCCACCGACCAGACACTGCGCGCCCTCGGCCTTGCCGATATCGATATAGCCCAGGATCTTGTGGAGCTGGTCCTCCGACGCCTGCGCGCCGACCTGGACCGACGGGTCGAGCGGATCGCCCTGGCGGATCGCGGCGACGCGCGCCACGGCGCGCTCGATGAAGCGGTCGAAGATCGACTCATGGATCAGGGCGCGCGACGGGCAGGTACAGACCTCGCCCTTGTTGAAGGCGAACAAAGTAAAGCCTTCGAGCGCCTTGTCGAAGAAGGCATCGTCCTCGTCGAGCACGTCCGCCATGAAGATGTTGGGCGACTTGCCGCCAAGCTCCATCGTCTGGGGGATCAGATGGTCCGCCGCGGCGTGCATGATCTGCTTGCCGGTGACGGTCTCGCCGGTGAACGAGACCTTGGCGATGCGCGGATTGGCGGCGATCGCCTGGCCGACGGTCCGTCCCGGGCCGGTGACGACATTGAGCACGCCGGGCGGCAGGATGTCGGCGGTGAGCTCGGCGAACATCAGCAAGGTGAGCGGCGTCTGGGATGCGGGCTTGATGACGGTGCAGTTGCCCGCCGCCAGCGCCGGGGCGATCTTCCACGCCGCCATCAGCAGCGGGAAGTTCCACGGGATGATCTGGCCGACGACGCCGAGCGGCTCGCGGAAATGATAGGCGATGGTGTCCGCATCGATCGTCGAGATGCCGCCTTCCTCCGCCCGGATGCAGCCGGCGAAGTAGCGGAAATGGTCGATCGCGAGCGGCACGTCGGCAGCGCGCGTCTCGCGGATCGGCTTGCCATTGTCGATCGTCTCGGCAAGTGCCAGCAACTCCAGATTGTCTTCGAGCCGGTCGGCGACGCGATTGAGAATCCTGGCGCGTTCGGCGGGCGCGATCCTTGCCCATTGATCCTTGGCGGCGTGCGCCGCATCGAGCGCGCGCTCGACATCTTCCGGCGTCGACAGCGCGAACTCTGCGATCTGGGCGCCATTGATCGGGCTCGTGTCGGCGAAATACTCGCCGCCCGCAGGAGCGCTCCAGCGGCCTCCGATGAAATTATCATAGCGGTGTCGGAAGGAGGCCGCCGCGTTAATGGTCCCGATCGCCTTCTCGAACATAACCTGACTCCATCTCTATCGATGGCCTGACGGAGTAATCTCTTTGCCCGGGTGGCCTATAAGTAAGTTCCGCAGAAGGTAGTCTGGTATCGGGGTCGCGGGCTTGAGGGTCAGACACGCCAACAGAGCCGATGACTATTCATCGACTCCCGAACCTATTCGCGCACGCCTGATCGGAATTATGCCGAGACAGGCGTTACTCGGCCGAGTCTTCTTTTGGCGAGGGCGGCGCTTGGCATTCCAATTCTGGCGTTACGCCCGGACGCGCTTTAGGCTCACCCAATCGCCTTTCTGAAGCGTCCCGTCCCTCACGCGGAAATGAGCATAATGGTCGTCGAAAATCTGGTCGACTTCGACATGACCGACAAGACGGCGGTGGCGCGGCGTTGCGTGATAGACTTCGAGTATCTGCCCGATGTGCGCGCCATCGGCCTTACCCAGGCAGGCCACTGTGCCGCCCGCATCCATACGGACGATCTTGCCGCGCATGAACAAGCTATGGCCGATACCCTGTGCGAGGAGCGGCGTGCTGCCAAAGAGCAGAAAGCCAACAGCAGCACCGACGCCAAGATGTTTTCGCATCGCTGTTTCCTCTGTCAAGTCAGACGCTCGGACCCGGTTTTGAAGGCCGGGAGCACGGGCGACGCTGGGCATCGTCAAAGAACTGGCCCGCCGCGGGGGCGGCGGCGGGCCCTCAGCCCCGGGGGGTGTTTTATCGGGGCTGGAAACTTCACATGTCGCTCATCGGCTTGTCGGCCATGGGCTTGGCGGTCTTCTTCTTCGCCGCCGGCTTGGCCTTCTTCATCGGCATCTTGCAGCAGCCACTCTTCGCCTTACCGGCCATGCCCGAGCCGTTCGATGCAGGCGAGCCGCCGGACATGCCGGCCATCCCCGACATGCCCTGTTGATCCTGCTGGGCCGGTTGCCCCTGCTGCTTCTGCGCGCCGGCCTGATGATCCTTCATCATCTGATCGTGCATCTGCTGCCCGCCATGATCCATGCCCTGCTGGTGGGCATGGGCCGGCGCAGCCTGCGCGGGCGCGGGCGTCGACTGGGCGAGAGCGGTGCCGGCGGCGAAGGTTAGCGTCGCGAAGAGGCTGACGGGCGCCGCGAGAAATGTCGTCTGTCGCATTGAGGGTCTCCGAGTGTTCTTCCTGTTGCCCGATCGACGTTCCGATCCCGGCAATTCCGAAGCTTCAATGCTGCTAGCGAGACGCTGTCTGTATACGTAAGTTACGAATCGAAATCCGATCGGCCGTGTGCCTGCTGGAGCAGGCGCGTAAAATGATGATCCGGGATCGATCAAAAATGTGACCCGGCCTGGTTTTCTCGTCCTGAGACCGGCCAGAAAAGCGATTGGCCCGCCGTGGGAACGGCGGACCAAGGCTTCGGTTGAAAGCGGCCATGATCTTGTCCGTCAACCTTGTCGTCTGATGGAATGATGGCAGGGTCAGCAACCACCGTCCGACCTGTGTGACATGCCGGAGGCGCCGTCCTGGTCCTGCGAATCCCGCATCGCCATTCGATGGCCCTGCATCATCTGGCCGTGCATCTGCTCCTTACCGTGAGCCATGCCCTGCATGTGGGCAGGATCGGGCTGGGCAGGCGCCGGCCTGGCCTTGAGGGTCTCCTCAAGATCGGGCATGCCCGGCGGCATCCCGTCCGCCAGCACCGGTCCGGCACTGACGGCGAGGAAGCCGAGAGCTGCGAGCGAAGCGATCATTGCCGTCTTCTTGCGCAAGTATCCATTCCTTCAAGTCTG
Source organism: Novosphingobium sp. EMRT-2 (assembly GCF_005145025.1). NCBI lineage: Bacteria > Pseudomonadati > Pseudomonadota > Alphaproteobacteria > Sphingomonadales > Sphingomonadaceae > Novosphingobium > Novosphingobium sp. EMRT-2. Next base: position 14,391 of record NZ_CP039699.1, read on the forward strand.
GGTTTCCCGTTCGATCGAGCATATGCCCGGTCGATTGTCGCCCCTTCCGGAGCTTGCCCGTGAAATGGTGTCACCTTCCGCCTTGCTGTATACGTAATGTGCGAAGTCCGTCTCTGAGATGGCCATAAATTATCGCACTGGCATCGTTGTTGTGCCGATGTGTAACTATGGTTCGGACTCGAGAGCAGGACAGGTCGGCAACAGTGACTAATCCATGGCGGCCAGCAGACGCTCGAGAGGAATAGTGGCAAAAGTGGTGAAGCTGTCAGCAATGGCATAAGGCAGTACCAGCACCCGATTATGTACCATCGCGCCGCAGCTGTAGGCTACGTTTGGCACATAACCTTCGCGCTCATCCATGTCCGACCGCAAAAGCGGTAGCTTCGTCCGCGCCAGCAGCTTCGAGGGATCGTCACGGTCCAGCAGGCACGCCCCGATGCAATAGTTCCGAACGGCGCCGACTCCATGAGTTACGACCAGCCAGCCTTCGTCGATCTCGATCGGCGATCCGCAATTACCGATCTGGACAAACTCCCAAGGCCAGCGAGGTTCGATGGCTTTCGCTCCGCCACTCCAGTCGTGAATGTCCGCGGACGTCAGGAACCAGATATTTTCGTTATCCTCGCGCCCAAGCATGGCAAAGTGCCCGGCAATGCGTCGGGGGAAAAGCGCCATGCCCTTGCTACCGGTGGCATCCCCACGCAGCGGTCTGAGTTCGAATGTCCGGAAGTCCGGCGTGGACAACAACTCCTGCCGGACGGACTGGCCGCTAAATGCCGTATATGTACCGAAATAGGTGGCTCGGCCATCGTCGTCCAGGAAGCGGACCAAGCGAAGGTCTTCGATGCCACCACGCTGGCTGGGGGTTGTCGGAAAGATCACGATCTCCGAGAGATCGTGGCTGCCATCGCACTTGATCCGAATGCCCGCGTCCGGCCCGTCCTCGCCGGAGATGTTTTCAGTCTCCAGCACGAGCGGCATGGGGCTCGGAGGATTGATTGCTATGGTTCCGTCCGCGGCGCAAAACCCGGTGCGAAAGGTGACGGAGGAGATATGCCCCTCGCCCACGCCTCGCAGGGAAAGAATGAATCGGAGAGAGTTTTCAGGTACAGCAGACTGGTCAGGATGCAGGACGATGCTCGGATTGAAAAGCGCTGCTGCCTCATAGGAATATTCGTTGCAAAAATGGGCACCGATCAAGAGCGCCTGTTCATGGGTGACCTCGCAATCACAGACGATGATGCCATCAACCTCGTGGAACCGCCGCAAAAACAGGGACGGAACCTCACGATGCCTTCCCGAGAAATCATCAAGAATGCGTTGCAACTCATCGTGGAGCGATGCTGGGTCGAGCGCCAGGACGCGGTCGGCGATGCGCTGCGCACGTGGCTGATCCGGTACCGCATATTTATAGGTTTCCGTCGACGGCATATAGGGTCTGATCACTACCCTTGCTGGATTGGGGCGGAGCAATTCGGGTAGCCGGTTGACAAATTCGGCGGTTGACACTGACTTCTCCAATACAGATCGACCGTGGAGCGTTCACGCAATCGTAAAGATGGTGCTCGGCATTACCCGACTATCGGGTGGCGGCACGAAAGGCTCCGGCGATGGCGGGTGCGATGATTTCCGCCGTTGCCGGATACTCGGACTTTGTGCCACGTGCCATGATCGCTGTCCTGGCGTAGTTGTCGGACACACAAGCTGTGACCGGGGGCTCTGGCCTGAACGTGACTATGTGGGGCACGTGCGAAGCGCGCCGCTCAGCTCGACATGTCCGCCATCGTTCGGCAGCTCGCCGCGCATTTCTTGCAGGTGGCCGAGCAACGCGCGATCCGCTGGTCCGCGCTATGGCGTCCGCATTCCTCGGCGCAGCGCTCGCAAGCGTCGGCGCAGGCGCGGCAGACGATGCGGTGCAGGGCAGATTCCCGCAGCATCGAGTTGGCGGTCGCCTGGCACAGTTCCGCACAGTCGTTCAGCATGGCGATCAGCGACGCCGTAGCTGACGCGCCGCCTTGCTTCGTCAGCCAAGCGGCGGTTTCCAGGCACATGCGGTGCGAAGCCACGCAATCGTCGATGCAGTCCGTCATCGACATCGCCATCCCTTCCATTCGATGCTGCTGCGCCGCCGCCGGCACAGCCAGCGTTCCGGCGGCGGCAAGGCCGGCGCCGGCCATCAGCAATTCGCGTCTCTCGATCATCATGCACCTCCCATCTGCTATCCCTTGAGCGCTGTGCCGCATCCGGCGGCCTCAGCCGTCGCAGGCGACCCATCCGACGCCGCACGCGCCTTCTCCCGCGCCATCCGGGTTTCCTCCCAGGGCCAGTGGCCGTTGATCTCGACCCCGAGCGAGATGCTCAGGAAGGTCCGCACCAGCACCAGCCCGGCCAGAACGATGAGATCGTCGAGCGTCGGGTTGATCACCAGCGACTTGACGATGTCGCCGGCGACCAGAAATTCCAGGCCGAGCAGGATGCTGCGGCCGAGCGCCGAGCGGAACGCGCTATAGGCCTCGGTTCGGTCGCCCGCCCTCGCCCGCCGCGCAAACAGAAAGGTTGCGAGCCCCGCGCCGACCAGGATGGTCAGCGTGCCCGCCAGTTCCAGGCCGATCACCGCGAGCCGGAAGAAGGCGCTCAGCCAGTCGGCCTCAATGGTGATCATACCAGCCTCGCTTGCGGATATTGTTGAAGCTGTCGGTGGCATGACAGGCATAGCATTGATCGACGCGCGCCTTCGATCCGGCTGCGCGCTGCGAGACCATGCTGAAATGCTCCATGAAGTGACTCGGCGGCGCCTTGTGGCACTCGGCGCACTGCGTCGAATTGACCGATGGATGGCGATAATTGGCGATCTTCCAGCTGTCGGTCTTGTGACAACTCGCGCAGTCGGTGCCGAACAGGCCCTGGTGCGGATCGCGGAACGCATGGCAGCTCGCGCAATTGAGCGCGGTCTCGGGGGTCAGGCTTCGAGTGTTTGTCGACATGCCCGCCAAAGGCTGCCGCCACTTTGCCATGTCGAGCAACGCGGCGTGATCCATGCGGATGATGCCGCGCTCTCCCTCATGTTCGACGTGGCAGGAGGTGCACTGCGTCGCTTTCGCGTGGAACTGCGTCGACTGCTTCGTCCCGAAATCCGTGCCCGCATGGCAGGTGAGACAGGTCCGGGTTTCGACGCCCTTGCCCGGCGTGTGGCAGGCCGTGCATTGGCCGGCGAAGGACTGGTGGGCGCTCGAGAGCGGGCCGGGCGCTACGAGCTGCGCCACCAGGCCGGCATCCCTCGGCGCGTCCGATCGCATCCGGATCGCGACCGCGGCGACCATCACCAGCAGGGCTGCGATGAAGACGGCATAGGAAAGACGCTGCCAGCTCATAGCCAGCGCAGCCCGTAATAGATCGCCGCGCCGACGTGGAGCGCGAGCAGCGCGAAGATGAGACAGCCCAGCAGGATGTGCAGGAACCGCCACCGCGCGAACAGGGTGTTGGTCGCCTCTTCGGCGCGGATCGCGAATTCGGTATCGGCCAGCGCCGCGGCGATCCCCGCCCTGTTCTGGGGGTGCTGGCCCGCGGGCGCATCCCCGGCGACGAACAGATAGCGCCTCCAGCCCGACAGCGGCGCGGCTGCGGTATCGGCCTGCGCCGGCGCCGCCGGCTCCTCAAGGAAGGCGGCGCGAAGCGAGGCCAGTTCCGACCTGCGTCCGCGCAGCGCCCGACCAAGCTGGGCAAGCAGGTAGCGGCCGATGAAGCCGGTGATGACCGTCATCAGCAGGAGGACGGTCAGAAGCAGTCCGACCGGGCTTTCGAGCTTGTGCGCGGCGTGGACCAGACCCAGGATCGGCGCCAGCACGCCGGCATAGATGTGGATGGCGAGCAGGGTAGGCTTGCTGACGAGCCGGGAGAGCGCCTTGTCGACCCAGGCGATGTGCTTGGCCGCGACATAGGGAAGCGTCAGCAGCATCAGCACGAGCGCTGCGATCCCGATGATCCCGCCAGCGAGGCTGCCCGGAAAGCGCGGTGACACATGCACGAGGTAGCCGAACGGGAACAGCAGCAGGAATGCGACCAGCAGGCCGACGGCGATGTCGCTGCGTTCGCGCATCAGGCTTCGACCACGAGCGGCGTGCCCGTGCCCTTCGCCTGGCACGCGAGCACATAGCCCTGCGCCTTGTCGGCGGGCGCGAGGCCGGACTCGACCTCCATCGTTACCTCGCCCTGCAGCAGCTTGACCACGCAGGCGCCGCATGTGCCCGCACGGCAGGCATAGGAGATCTCGACGCCCGCGCCCTCGGCCGCCTCGAGCACGGTCTCGTCCGCGGGCAAGGCCGCCGACACCCCCGACACGGAGAAGGTCACCGTGCTCGGCGCCACCTCGGCGCTCGGGGCCGGCTTATCCGCTGGCGCGGGCGCGGGTTTGACCTCGAGATCCTCGTGGTCGGCCGGCAGCGAGGCCGGACCGAACGCCTCGGTGTGCAGCTGCGCTTCGGGGACGCCAAGTTCCGCCAGCACGCCGCGCATCGCGCCCATCATCGCCGGCGGGCCGCACATATGGATCCGCCGGCTCGCGATCTCCGGCACCGCGGCCAGGATCATCTCGCGGGTGATCGGCCCTTCGGGGCCCATCCAGACGGTGCCGGGCGCGCGCTGCATCGCGGCGACGACATGGAGGTTGGGAAAACGGCGTTCGAGCCGCTCGAGCTCGTCGCGGAACACGAATTCCTCGGTCGACCGAGCGCCGTAGAAGAAGAAGATATCGCCCTTCCACGCGGTGTCGGTGAGATAGCGCAGCACCGACATCATCGGGGTGATGCCGACCCCGCCCGCGATCAGCACGATGCTCTGCGCATCCGTTCCCGTGAAGGTGAAGGCGCCGAACGGTCCGCTGACCTTCAGCAGATCGTCGGCGACGACCTTGTCGTGCAGGTGTCGCGAGACCACGCCCTGCTCCTCGCGCTTGACCGTCAGTTCGACATAGGCCCGCTGGGTCGGCGAAGAGGCGATCGTGTAGGAACGGCGCGCGGTCTTGCCCGCTTCGGGCTCTACCTCGACCTGCAGGAACTGGCCCGGCAGGAAGTCGAACGGCAGCCGGTCGGCGGTCGGGTCCGCGAGCCGGAAGGTCAGCACGCTCGGCGTCTCTCGCACGATCTGGACCACGCGCAGCTGCCCCGCCCAGCTTTTGGGCTTGCGCAGCGACGCCCCAGCGGGTGCGGCCGCATTGCTCGGCGCGAGCCCGGCGCTGTCGGCAACGGGTGCAGGCGCGGGCGCAACCCTGGTAGCGGGAGGGGCAGCCTTCGGCTCCGGCTTTGCTGGAACCTTGGCGGTGGCGACACCGCCGGCGATCGCCCCGATCCGCCGCAGGCGGAAGATCTGCAGCGCGATAAGCGTGGCGCTCACCAGCCCCAGGAACAGCATGAGAAGGAGGTGCGAGGGCGAGATGCCGAACCAGTGATCGGCATGGCCGGGCGCGGCCTGGTCGATGTCGAGCTGATCGCGCAGCCAGGCAAGCCCGACCTCCCGGGGCGGCTGCAAGCCCCCGATCGCGCCCTGCGCGGCGGTGCCGGAGCGGAACAGGTCGGTTCCCTCGCGCAGGCGCCGCGCCGCATCGAGCCGGGCCGAGACCGTGGTCGCACGCGCGCCGTCGGCCGAGGCGGCGTTGATCATCGCCAGACCCGTGCTTACCCGTGCGCCGGCCTGCGCAGCGACCCGCTGCCTTGCCGCTTCGTCAAGCGCGGGAAAGGCGAGCAGCTGCGAGATGAAGCCGGTCCGGCGCGATTCGTGGCCGTGCTCATTCTCCCCTTCCCCATTGATCATGCGATCCATCATGGGGTTCATCATCTTCGCCATGTCCGACGACCCCGGCTCTGCCGGTGCGGACATGCCCCCGCCGGCCGGCATGCCTGCGCCATGATGCGCGGCATGATCCCCGCCCTCCTGCGCGCCCGCGCTCGCGCTCGCGGACAGGCTGAGAGCGATTGCGCAGCCGAGGCTCAAGCGTCGAAGGCTGATCCGCCTGGACATCCTCATCCCCTTCGTGTGCGAGCCTACATATCCTTCATCGGCATCGCCGCATTGCCCGGCGCGGGATCGGGTGCCGGCGCGGTCTGGTTGCCGGCCCCGGCGCGCATCGCGTCATGGTCCATCGCCTGACGGTGATGCCGCTCCATCTCGGCCTGGTTGCTCATCGCGTCCATCGGCGCCGCGTCTGCAGCGTTGCCGCTGTCGGTCAGGACCGGGGTGGCGGCGACGCTGTTCGCCGCGGGCGGCACCGTCTGGTCGGCCTGGCGGTCGCAGCCCGAAAGCGCGAGCGCCAGCAACAGGCTTCCGCCGACAAGCGGAAGGGCTTTTTTCGCATGGTCGATCATAGCTTGCTCCTTGGCTTGAAAACTGTGTCCGGGCGCCAGGGATGGCGCCCGGACCCGATCATTGCGCGTTGCGCAGGATCTGAAGGCACCGGTCGTGCGAGAGGTTCATCGGGTTGCGCCCCTGCCCCTTCATCTCGCCATGATCATGCGGCGTCTGGAGACCCATATTGCCCTCCATCGCCCGGCAACTCTCGACCTGCGCCGAGGTCGGCCGCGTGGTCACACAGGCGCCCAGAAGCAGCGCCGGCGTGAGGACGGCGATCAAACGCATTTTCGTCATGACAAAACCCCTTTCGCTAGTGATGATCGTTCGTCCTGCGCTGCCTGAAGTTTCTTGTTATGCTGCTGGTCTTTCCGCCGCGCCGTCAGGAAGGCGAGGATCGGGCAATCGGAGACGGGTACTTCACCCGGGCATTCATCGGCGAGCATCCGCAGCATGTCGCGGATATCGGACAGGCGCTCGAGCCGGGCTTCGGCATCCGCGATCTTGGCGAGCGTGATATCGAGCACGGCCTGGGCATGCGCGGTGTCCGACGCCCTGAGCGCCAGCAACTTCCGGGCCTGTTCGAGTGTGAAACCAAGCTCCTGCGCCGAGCGGATGAAATTGACGCGCTCGAGGTCGGTCGCGTCGTAGAGCCTGTAGCCCGCTGCCGTGCGCGCGGGCTCGCGCAGCAAGCCCATCCGCTCATAATAGCGGATCGTATCGCGGCCCACGCCTGCCGCGGCGGCCAGTTCGCCGATCTTGAAATTGCCCATGTCATCCGCTCGATCATGCCGGTAGGACCATGGTCCAGGGTCAAGCGGTTTCGCCTCGATCCCGAACGGTCCGTTGCCGCCGGCAACCCGCTGCCCCGATGCCTCGCATCAGGGCAGCGTGTGCCGCCGGGCCACCGGCTCGTCAGTTCTTGCGAAGCTCGACGATGTCGTGCTTGGCAGGCGTGCCGTCGGCGACGGACACGTGCGCGAAGTGATCATCGAAGATATGATCGATCGTCACATGGCCGATGAGCTGGCGGTGATAAGTCGGCGCCACGCCTTTGGACGGACCCGGATGGGTCACAACGCGATAGACCTCGAGCTTCTGGCCGACCTCGGCGCCATCGGCCTTGCCGATGCAGACGACCGTGCCGTTGCTGCCCGTGTCAACGATCGAGCCGCGCATGAAGAAGGTATGTCCGATACCCTGAGCGAATGAAGGGACCGCTGCGAGCATCGAGATGCCGGCGAGCGCAACCATGAGAGTTTTTCTGACCATATTCACCTCCTTGGATGGTAAGCCACCGCCCGGACTTTGCCGAGGGGAAGAGCGTCTCTTCAGGCTTGGGACTACGGTCCCGGGTCCAGCCTCGATATACGTAGAGGCCGCAGCCGATCTTCTTCCCCGGGCCGGATCTTTATTGACGCGGAGTTGACGGAATCAGCCGTCAGCACTTCAAAATCCGCGCGGCGCGAGACTTTGGTTGGCTGCGCCCGCGAAACCCGATAGATATCGAGGCCCGTGAAACGCCTGCTCGCCCTCCTGCTCGTCATCGGAGCGCTGTCCGGTCTCTTCGGAGCCCAGATGGCGGCCGCGCACAGCGTGCCGCAGGCGGCAGGCGCGCCGCTGGCCAAGGGCATGGATGCGGACTGCATGGCGATGATGGCCAAGCAGCAGCCTGCGCCCAGCGAAAAGCCCTGCAAGGGCCTGACGCTCGATTGCATCGCCGCGATGGGGTGCGTGATCCCGCTGGTCGCAGCGGACCTGGCAGGCGGCGTTGCGCCTGCGCGTCTCTACGACGCGCCCAGCTTCTGGACGACCGACACGATATTGACCGGCAAGGCGGTTGCGCCCGAGCCGGATCCTCCCACCAGCCTTGCCTGATTGAACGAGCACGGGCTGCGCGCATCGATCGATGCGTGCGCGCCCGGTTTCCTTCTTTTCAGTCAAGGTTTTCGTGATGATCAAACTGCTTCCGGCCGCCCTTGTGGCGGCCCTCGGTCTCGCCGCGCCTGCGCTTGCAGCCGACGCGAGCCGCACGCCGCAGGGCCATTGGGAATGGCGGGCGGCGCCGCAATATGGTCCGCGGGCGACCGGCCCTGCGCGTGTCCGCATATGGGTGCCCGAGAGCCGGGACATCGCCAGCTGCGATTGCGCGATGATGCAGGCAAGCGCCGCCGACTGCATGCGCGGCGCAGTCAGGTCGGACAAGGGCTAAACCCACTCCGGAGCGGCGCGTCACATGTTGGCGCGCCGCCTCTGTCATGAGGGGATGATATCCATGATCATGATGCCGAGGCGCGCTATGCGACGCCTGTTGCTCTCTCTCGGTGCGACGCTTGCGAGCGCCTGGGCCGTGCCGGTGTCGGCCGGCCCGCTCACCTACGAGCAGGCACTGAGGCTCGCTGCCGCCAATGCGCCAAGCCTCAAGGCGCGCGCGGCGGCGACAGCTGGCGCCCGCTCCTCGGCGGTCGCGGCCGATCGCCTGCCCGATCCGACGCTCGACCTGGGCCTGCAGAACTTCCCGGTGAGCGGCCCCAATGCCGGCAGCTTCACGCGCGACGATTTCACCATGGCGACGATCGGGTTCAGCCAGGCCTTCCCCAATCTCGCCAAGCGCCATGCACGCGCCGCGCGCGCCGCGGCCGATATCGGTGTCGCCGAGGCGGGCGAGCTGGTCGAAGGCCGCAACGTGCGGCTCGAGACCGCGCTCGCATGGATCGATCTCTATTATGGCGAACGCCGGCTCCGGCAGCTCGACCTGCTCGATGCCAGTCTCGACGACCTGCAGAAGACCGTGACCGCACGCCTGGCGTCGGGCAGCGCGCGCCCGAGCCAGGCGCTCGAGCCCGACCAGCTCCGCGCCGCCATCGCCGATCGCCGCGCCGAGATGGCTGCGGTGGTGGCGCAGGCGCGGGCCCGGCTCGCGCGCTATACCGGCGACCCCGACCCGCAGGCGACGGGCGACCCGCCGATGCTCGATGTCGATCCGATCCGGCTGCGGGCCGGGATCGATGCGCTTCCCGCCCTGCGCGCGCAGGACGCGCGGATCGCAGTCGCCGAAGCGGACGTGCGTCTCGCGCGCGCCGACAAGCGCCCCGACTGGAAGGTCGGCGTCACCTATGGCCGGCGCGATCCCATGTACGGCGACATGGCCTCGGTCGGCGTGTCGATCGACCTGCCGCTGTTCGCCGGCAAGCGCCAGAACCCCAGGATCGCTGCAAGCGAGAGCCTTGCGCAAGGGGGTCGGTTCGACCGCGAGGCGATCCGCCGCGAGCTGGTGGCGCAGCTCGACGCCGATCTCGCAGACCATGCCATGCATCTCTCCCGGTTGCGCAATGCCCGCGAGACGCTGGTGCCACTCGCCAGGCACCGCGCCGAGCTCGACCGCGACAGCTATGGCGCCGGCAAGCTCGACCTTGGCGCCGCGCTGCTCACGACGCTCGGGCTCGCGGAGGCCGAGGTCGAGGCGCTCAACCGCGAAGCCGACGTCGCGCGCGACGCGGTCCGCATCACTATCACCTATGGGGAGGAGCGGCCATGACGCTCGATAAATCCGCGCTGCGCTGGGGCGCATCGATCCTGGCTGTCGCGCTGCTGGCCGGCGGCACAGGCTATTGGGCTGGCCATCGCCAGGCACCGCAATCGGAGGCGACCACGCCCGCCGGGGCAGGCAAAGTCCTTTACTGGTACGATCCGATGTTCCCCAACCAGAAGTTCGACAAGCCCGGCAAGTCGCCCTTCATGGATATGCAGCTCGTGCCGCGATACGCGGACGGAGGAAGCGCCGGCGCGGCCCCCACGGTCGCCGTCGATCCCGCCGCGCGGCAGAGCCTGGGATTGCGGGTCGTCGCGGCGAAGATGGGCAGCCTTGCCTCGGCCCTCGAGGTCACCGGCACGATCGACTTCAACCAGCGCGACGTCGCCGTCATCCAGGCGCGTTCGGGCGGGTTCGTGAGCCGCGTCTATGCGCGAGCGCCCGGGGACGTGGTCCGCGCCGGCGCGCCGATCGCGGACCTGCTCCTGCCCGAATGGGGCGGCGCGCAGACCGAATATCTGAGCGTCAGGCGGCTCGGCAAGCCCGATCTCACCGCGGCCGCGCGCCAGCGGCTGCGGCTGATGGGCATGTCCGACGGCCTCATCGCCAGCGTCGAGCGGAGCGGTCGGCCGAACGGCGTGGTGACCATCACGACGCCGATCTCGGGCACGATCCAGACGCTCGACGCCCGTGCCGGCGTGACGCTCGCCATGGGCCAGACGCTCGCCCAGGTAAGCGGGCTCGGCACCGTCTGGCTCAATGCCGCGGTGCCCGAAGCGCGCGCGGGCGATGTCCGGGTCGGCCAGAATGCCAGCGCCACGCTGGCGAGCTTCCCCGGCGAGCGCTTCGCCGGCCGGGTGATCGCGATCCTGCCGACGACGCAGGCCGACAGCCGCACGCTCACCGTGCGGATCGAGCTGCCCAACCGGGACGGGCGGTTACGGCCGGGCATGTTCGCCAGCGTCGTGCTTGGCGGCGATGCCAAGCCGGCGCTGCTGGTGCCGAGCGAGGCGGTGATCCGCACGGGCAAGCGCACGCTCGTCATGCTCGCCGCAGGCGACGGGCGCTATCATCCCGCCGAGGTCCGCATCGGCCGCGAGGCGGGCGGTGAAACCGAGATCCTTGCCGGCCTGTCGCCCGGCGAGAAAGTCGTCGCCTCGGGGCAGTTCCTGATCGACTCCGAGGCGAGCCTGTCGGGAATCGAGGCGCGGCCGATCGGCGGCGGTGCGGCATCGGCGACCATCGCCGCGCCGAGGTCGAAAGCCACGCTGTACGAGACGACGGGCAAGATCGAGCGGCTCACGGCCAATGCGGTGACGCTCAGCCACGAACCGGTCCCCGCGCTCGACTGGCCCGCGATGACGATGACCTTCGCGCTCGCCGATCCGGGCATCGCGCGCGGCTTCAAGGCGGGCGACCGGGTTCGGTTCGGGTTCGACCGGCCCCCGGCGGGACCGACGCTGCGGCGTATGGCGAAGGTGGCGGGCCGATGATCGCCCATCTCATCCGCTGGTCGGTCAAGAACCGCTTCTTCGTTCTGATCGGCATGCTGGCGCTGGTCGGCGCGGGCCTCTGGGCGGTACGATCCACCCCGATCGACGCCCTCCCCGATCTGTCCGACGTGCAGGTCGTCATTCGTACCAGCTACCCGGGTCAGGCGCCGCAGATCGTCGAAAACCAGGTCACCTATCCGCTCACCACCACCATGCTGTCGGTGCCAGGCGCCAAGACGGTGCGCGGCTATTCCTTCTTCGGCGACAGCTTCGTCTATGTGATCTTCGAGGACGGCACCGATCTCTATTGGGCGCGCAGCCGCGTGCTCGAATATCTGAACCAGGTGCAGGGGCGCCTGCCGGCGAGCGCGCGCAGCGCGCTCGGGCCCGACGCGACCGGGGTTGGCTGGGTCTATGAATATGCGCTGGTCGACCGCACCGGCCGGCATGACCTGTCGCAGCTGCGCGGTCTGCAGGACTGGTTCCTGCGCTATGAGCTCAAGACCGTGACCGGCGTCGCCGAGGTCGCCAGCATCGGCGGCATGGTCAAGCAGTATCAGATACTGCTCGATCCGGTGAAGCTCGCGGCCTACGGGGTGACCCACGCCCAGGCGGTCGAGGCGATCCGGCAGGCCAATCAAGAAGCGGGCGGGTCGGTGCTCGAGCTGGCCGAAGCCGAATATATGGTGCGCGCCTCAGGCTATCTGAAGACGCTCGACGATTTCCGCGCGATCCCGCTGAAGACGGCGGCCGGCGGCGTGCCGATCCGCCTCGGCGACGTCGCCACGATCCAGATCGGCCCCGAGATGCGGCGCGGCATCGCCGAGCTGAACGGTGAAGGCGAGGTCGCAGGCGGGGTCGTGATCCTGCGCTCGGGCAAGAATGCGCGGGAGACGATCGCGGCGGTCAAGGACAAGCTCGCGGACCTCAAGAGGAGCCTGCCGCCGGGCGTCGAGGTGGTGACGGTCTATGACCGCTCGCAGCTGATCGACCGTGCTGTCGAGAACCTCACCCACAAGCTGGTCGAGGAGTTCGTCGTCGTGGCCCTGGTCTGTGCGCTCTTCCTCTGGCATGTCCGCTCGGCGCTCGTCGCGATCCTCACCCTTCCCTTGGGCGTGCTCGCCGCCTTCGTCGTGATGCGCTACCAGGGCGTCAACGCCAACATCATGTCGCTCGGCGGCATCGCCATCGCGATCGGTGCCATGGTCGATGCGGCCGTGGTCATGATCGAGAACGCCCACAAGAAGATCGAGCGCTGGGAGCAGGACCATCCGGGCACGCATCTCGACGGCGAGACGCGCTGGATCCTCGTCACCGAGGCGGCGGCCGAGGTCGGGCCGGCGCTGTTCTTCAGCCTGCTGATCATCACGCTGTCGTTCATCCCGGTGTTTACACTGGAGGCGCAGGAGGGCCGGCTGTTCGCGCCGCTCGCCTTCACCAAGACCTATGCGATGGCCGCCGCCGCGATCCTGTCGGTGACATTGGTGCCGATCCTGATGGGCTGGCTGATCCGGGGGCGGATCCCGCCTGAGCAGGCCAATCCGGTCAATCGCTGGCTGACCGATCTCTACCGGCCTGCGATCGACTGGACGATGAAGCGGCCCAAGACCGTGCTGCTGATCGCGGCTTTGGTGTTCGCGACCACGGCCTGGCCGCTCAGCCGGCTCGGCGGCGAATTCATGCCCAACCTCGACGAGGGCGACCTGCTCTACATGCCCTCGGCCCTGCCCGGTCTCTCGGCCGCCAAGGCGAGCGAACTGCTCCAGCAGACCGACCGGCTGATCAGGACGGTGCCCGAGGTCGAAAGCGTGTTCGGCAAGGCGGGGCGTGCCGAGACCGCGACCGACCCCGCCCCGCTCGAGATGTTCGAGACGACGATCCAGTTCAAGCCCCGCGACCAGTGGCGACCAGGCATGACGCCCGAGAAGCTGATCGACGAGCTCGATCGCCGGGTGAGGCTTCCGGGGCTCGCCAATATCTGGGTGCCGCCGATCCGCAACCGCATCGACATGCTCGCGACGGGCATCAAGAGCCCGATCGGGGTCAAGGTGTCGGGCAGTGATCTCGCCGAGCTCGACCGCATCGCCCATGATGTCGAGACCGTGGCCAGGACCGTGCCGGGCGTCAGCTCGGCGCTCGCCGAGCGGCTGACCGGCGGACGCTATGTCGATGTCGACATCGACCGCGCCGCCGCTGCGCGGTTCGGACTCAACATCGCCGACGTGCAGGCCATCGTCTCGGGCGCGATCGGCGGCGAGACGATCGGCGAGACGGTCGAGGGCCTCGCCCGCTATCCGATCAGCGTGCGCTATCCGCGCGAATTGCGCGACAGCCTCGACGGGCTGCGGGGGCTACCGATCCTGACGCCCGCGGGCCAGCAGATCACCCTCGGCACGGTCGCCAATGTCACGATCGCCGAAGGGCCGCCGATGCTCAAGACCGAGAATGCCCGGCCCTCGACCTGGGTCTATGTCGATGTGCGCGGGCGCGATCTCGCCTCGGTGGTTGGCGATCTGCAACGCGCGGTGGCGAGACAGGTTCGGCTCTCGCCGGGGGTCAGCATCGCCTATTCGGGCCAGTTCGAATATCTCGAGCGCGCGGTCGACCGCTTGAAGCTGGTCGTGCCCGCGACGCTGCTGATCATCTTCGTGCTGCTCTACCTCATCTTCGGCCGCTTAGACGAGGCTGCGCTGATCATGGGCACGCTGCCGTTCGCGCTGACCGGCGGCATCTGGACGCTCTATCTGCTGGGGTTCAACCAGTCGGTTGCCACCGGGGTCGGGTTCATCGCGCTCGCCGGCGTCTCCGCCGAGTTCGGGGTGGTGATGCTGATCTATCTCAAGAATGCGCTGGCCGAGCGCACGGCTAATCCGGACGCCGCCGAGGTGAAGGCCGCGGTGCGCGAAGGCGCGCTGCTGCGCGTCCGGCCCAAGGCGATGACGGTCGCGGTGATCCTCGCCGGCCTGCTGCCGATCCTGCTGGGATCGGGCGCGGGCTCGGAGGTGATGAGCCGGATCGCGGCGCCGATGATCGGCGGCATGCTGAGCGCGCCGCTGCTGTCGATGTTCGTCCTGCCCGCCGCCTATCTGCTGCTGCGCCGGCCGAAGACCGACCCCATCCATCAACCCGCTTCATCATGAAGGAGACGATTATGAGACATGCACGACTGACCCTCGCCCTCGGCCTTGCCGTCCTGACCGCCGCGTGCGGCAAGAAGGGCGAGACCCCGGTTACAACCGAAACCAACCAGGCGGCGCCTGCCGCGACCATGAGCGGCGACATGGGCAACATGTCGATGGCGCCTGACGCGAACGCCGCAATCAAGGCCAAGGGCCATGGCACCGTCACCGCGATCGACAAGACGGCGGGCACGATCACGCTCAACCACGGCCCGATCCCCGAAGCCAAGTGGCCGGCGATGACGATGGCGTTCAAGGCGGCGCCCGCGATCACCGATGCGGTCAAGGTCGGCGACAAGGTCGATTTCGACCTCTCGCTCAAGGGCAGCGATGGCGAGGTCACCGCGATCACAAAGCAATGATCCGCTAAGTTCGACCAAAAGAAGCTGGTTGCGTCGCCGCTCCGGGGCGGCGACGCCCCTGCCGGCCGTCTGCCTGGCCGTGCGCCCGGTCTACGGATGCGATCGGCAACGCCCAACGCCAGCCGCGTTTCCCTGCGCGATCACAGGCAGTTTGAGCAAGCTTCGCGGATCGCACATTGAACGTGCAAGCCGCCCTTGCCCGCGATAGCCTGAGCGGCAAGGAGCCAGTTCAGGATGACCGAGCCAGTATGACCTTGTTACCCACGACACATCATGATCTCTTGAGCGAGCTTGTCCGTCGTTGGCGAGACGATCCGGGCGCCACCTATCGCTCCTGGTTTCTTTGGGACGAACGCCTGAAAAACTTCCGCTCCATCCGTCGGGGGCTGCAGCAGGTGGTCGTGGAAATCGAAAGTGGGCGGTTCGGCGTCGCCTATCGCGGCTCGTCACTGGAAACGGTTGTCCACTCGATCGCCGAACAGCGGCAGATCTTCAAGGGCGCCGACCATGCCTGGCTGTGGAAGCCCAAGCTGCGCATTCCCGACATTTACGAAAGCCCGGACAATCAGCGGGCGTTCGGTCGCCTGCTCGACAATTGCTCGTGCTGCGATACCGCCGAGGAGATCATCAGCCACATCCGCAGCATAGACGCGCTCAAGATCAAGGGGCTGGGGCCGGCGGCGGCCAACCTGCTCTATTTCCTTCACCCGACGCTGGTGCCGCCCTTCAATACCGCGATCGTCAAGGGCTACAATGCCGTCACCGGCGCCAAGGTGAAGCTCGGGTCATGGGATCATTTTCTCGCCATGCGCGCCGGCATCCTCGACCTCAACGACCGTTACCGCGAGTTGCTCTCCAACGATCTCGGCGCGATCGGCGGACTGTTGTTCGACATTGGCTCGGGCCGCTATCCCGCGCCACCGCTGGAGGATGACGCAACGGCGGCCGACGACTGGCTCGGCAGATTGGAACATGCCAGAGCGGAGGCAAGCCGGCTCGACAAGACAGCCGCCGCGCAGGGCGAAACCGATCGCACGCACGCCGAAATCCAGGCCTGGCTGCGCGACCTCGGCCATGCCCTCGGTTACGATGTGTGGATCGCCGCCAATGACCGCGGTCGACTTCACGCTGGCTGCCCGCTTGGACAGGGATGCCTCGAGCGCCTTCCAGACGCCATTGCGACCTCTCCCGGAGCGGACTCGATCCGCCTCATCGACGTGTTGTGGCTGGCGAAGGGTGGCGACGGCGTCGCCGCCGCGTTCGAGGTTGAACATTCGACCTCGATCTACTCGGGGATCGTGCGCATGCTCGATCTGGCGCTGTCGGGGAGCGATCTGCACGCTGCCGCCGGGCTATTCCTGGTCGCACCGAATGCGCGCGAGCAGGACGTTCGCGCGCAACTCCGTCGCCCGGCTTTCAGCCGTATTGCCGATCTCGACTTCGCCTATCTGCCCTATGGCGAGCTGGAGAGAAACAGGGACGCGATCGCTCGTTTTGGAACGGGATTGAAGGCCATCAAGGCGATCTCAAGCCCCCTTCCCTGAAAGGGGGCGTTTGCGGGAGGGGGCGGAATCCTACGCCAAGCTCGCCCAGATAGCCGGCGCGAGATCTTACTTGTTGCTGCCTTCTACGGTCGCGCCAGAAAGGCGACGGCTCAGTTCTATCCGGCGATGGCTACGCATTTTGAAGGTGTCTGGCCCAACGCGCCGATACTCAATGAAGCCGAGAGAACGCCAAAATCGCTCTGCCGCTTCATTCGCTTCCAGCACGGCCAACCGAATCTCTGTGGCACCTCTCGCAGCGGCCCAGCTTTCGACCGTCGAGTAAATTGAGCGTCCGACGCCACGACCACGCTGTGCGGCATCTACGATCATGAAGCCGAGATACCATGTGCCATCACGCGGATAATCGCGGAGGATGGCCGCGATTGCATATAGGCCGCCAGGCCCCTTCCATCCCAGGACAGCTTGATTGTGGGCGCTCTTTTCGGGCGGCACATCGGAGAAAAGCTCGCGAGCATCGTCCAGCGTGGGCGCGGCCCCGTCCTGCAACAGGAAATAGTCGCTGCAACGGTTGTACAGGTCTGCAACGTCTGCGGCGTCCGCTTGGGTAAGTTTGATCGGGGCTCCCGTCATCATCATCGCGTTTTGGCAGCAAGCACGCGCTGACCGTAATCCCGGAGTTCCCCGTTGGGACCGACATAGCGGTAGAGAGTGACGCGCTCGATCCCGAGTTCCTTGCAGAGGTCGGAAACGGACGTGTCGCGTTGGGCCATAGCAGCCTGAGCGAGCCGCACCTGGGCCTTGGAGAGGGCGAACTTGCGGCCACCCTTGCGTCCCCGCGCGCGGGCAGCGGCCAGGCCAGCCATGGTGCGCTCGCGGATCATATCCCGCTCAAACTCCGCCAGTGTGGCAAAAATGCCGAACACCATCCGGCCCGATGGCGTCGTGGTGTCGATCTGCGCGCCCTTGCCGGTGAGCACCCGCAGACCGATACCGCGATCCGACAGATTCTGCACCGTGCTGACCAGGTGGGTGAGCGTTCGGCCGAGCCGGTCGAGCTTCCAAACGATGAGGACATCGCCGTCGCGCAACGATTTCAGGCAGGCGGCAAGACCGGGGCGATCATCACGGCTACCGGATGCACGATCATCATAGATATTGCCTGGCTCGACACCGGCAGCGCGAAGGGCATCGTGCTGCAGGTCGAGCGACTGCGAGCCGTCGGCTTTGGACACGCGGGCGTAGCCGATCAGCATGGATCACAAACGAAGGTTTGAGGCGGTGACGAACATGAGCACATAAGATTGGGCTATTGTGTATCTTAACCAGCATCTCAATCAAGCTATCTCAAACCGTAGCTCGGAAAGAATAAGGAGCATGTATGCCGCGTCGCGTGACCCTGACCGATCGACAGCGCGAGGCGCTGCTTCACTTGCCGGTCGATCAAGGTGAGCTGCTGCGGCACTATACCCTCAGCGATGAGGATCTCGGGCATATCCGCCAGCGCCGGCGCGCCCACAATCGTTTTGGCTTCGCGCTGCAACTGTGCGTCCTGCGCTACCCGGGCCGGGTGCTCGCTCCTGGCGAGTTGATCCCGGCGCAGGTATCGGATTTCATCGCGGCCCAGCTCGGCCTGACCAGCGACGATCTACTCCTCTATGCCGCGCGCGAGGAGACCCGGCACGAGCATCTGGCGGACCTTCGCCGAATCTACGGCTATCGCTCCTTTTCGGGGCGGGGCGCACGGGATTTGCGCGAATGGATCGCTCGGGAAGCCGAGGCGGCGACATCGAATGAGGATCTTGCCCGTCGCTTCGTTGCGGAGTGTCGCCGCACCCGCACGATCCTTCCCGGCTCCTCGACGATCGAGCGCCTTTGCGCCGATGCGCTGGTTGAGGCCGAGCGCCGGATCGAGGATCTTATCGCCCATCGCATCACGCCAACCCTGAGCGAGAATTTGGCTCACCTGTTGGAGGATACGGTGGATGGTCGCGTCACGCGCTTCGTATGGCTGCGACAGTTCGAGGTTGGCGCAAATTCAGCAGCCGCTAACCGGCTGATGGATCGACTGGAATATCTTCAAAGGTTCGATCTTCCGGCGGATTTGCTGGACGGCGTGCCGGCGCATCGTGTGACCCGGCTTCGCCGGCAGGGCGAGCGCTATTACGCCGACGGCATGCGTGATCTGCCCGAAGACAGGCGGCTTGCGATCCTCGCTGTCTGCACCCTGGAATGGCGGTCATCGCTGGCCGATGTCATCGTGGAGACCCACGATCGCATCGTAGGCCGTCTCTATCGGGCCTCCGAACGCCTTTGCAACACCAGGATCGCCGACGAAAAGGCGGCCGTTCGGGACACGCTGAAGTCCTTTGCCGAAATCGGTGGTGCTTTGCTTGGAGCGCAGGACGATGGCACGGCCCTGGACGGGATAATCGCCACCGGGCCTGGCTGGGAACGGTTCAGAACCCTTGTCGCCACGGCCTCCGCGCTGACCAACGTGCTCGCGGCCGACCCGCTCAGCCGTGTGCTGGACGGCTATCACCGTTTCCGCCTCTACGCGCCCAGGATGCTGCGCCTGCTCGACATGCAGGCGGCGCCGATCGCCACGCCTCTTCTGGCGGCCGTTGCGATGCTGCGTAACGGGATCAAGGTCGATCCGCCGGTGGATTTTCTACGTCCCAACTCGAAATGGCATCGTCATCTTCGCGCTGAGCCCAGCGGCGACCACCGGCTTTGGGAAATCGCGGTGCTGTTCCACATCCGCGACGCCTTCCGGTCCGGTGACATATGGTTGGCGGGATCGCGCCGCTATGGCGACCTCAAGCAGCTTCTGGTCCCGCCACAGGCGATAGAGCAGACCGCGCGGCTCGCCGAGCCGCTGCGACCCGGCGAATGGCTGGCCGAGCGCAGGGCTCGACTGGATACACGGCTGAAGGAGTTTGGCCGCGCGGCGCGAACCGGCACGATCCCAGGCGGCATCATCGAGAACGGCAAGCTGCACATCGACAAGCTGAGGGCCGACACGCCCGAAGGGCCGAGGATCTCGTGCTCGATCTCTATCAACAGCTCCCGCCCGCGAGGATCACCGATCTGTTGCTGGAAGTCGATGAGCGAACCGGATTTTCCGAGGCGTTCACGCATCTGCGCACCGGCGCGCCCTGCAGCGACCGGATCGGCCTGATGAACGTGTTGCTGGCGGAAGGCGTCAATCTCGGTTTGCGCAAGATGGCGGCGGCGACCAACACGCACAGCTTCTGGGAATTGCTGCGGATCGCGCGCTGGCATGTCGAAGGCAGCGCCTATGATCGGGCGCTCGCCATGATCGTGGAGGCCCACGCCGCCCTGCCCATGGCCGCCTTCTGGGGACAAGGGCAATCGGCATCCAGCGACGGGCAGTTCTTCCTTGCTAACGAGCAGGGCGAGGCGATGAATCTGATCAACGCGAAATATGGCAACGTCCCGGGCCTCAAGGGATACAGCCATGTGTCCGATCAATATGCGCCGTTCGCAACCCAGGTGATCCCGGCAACGGTCAGCGAGGCTCCCTATATCCTGGACGGGCTGCTCATGAATGACGCGGGCCGCCGCGTTCGCCAGCATTTTGCCGACACGGGCGGCTTCACCGATCATGTGTTCGCCGCCTGCGCCTTGCTGGCGTCACCTCAAGCTTTGTACGCTGAACAACGATTTTCCGGACATAATGTGAACATTGGTGTCAGGCAGCGGCGCGAAGGTACTGGTAGAGGGTTTCGCGGCTGATGCCCATGTCGCGCGCGATGGTCGCCTTGCGTTCACCGGCGGCAACGCGGCGGTGCAGATCGGCAATCATCTCATCCGAGAGCGACCGTTTCCGCCCCCGATAGGCGCCGCGCTGCCGAGCGATCGCAATGCCTTCGCGTTGCCGTTCGCGGATCAGGGCGCGCTCGAACTCAGCAAACGCACCCATGACCGAGAGCATCAGATTGGCCATCGGGGAGTCCTCCCCCGAGAAGGACAGGCTTTCCTTCTCAAACTCGATCCGGATACCTCGCTTGGTGAGGCCCTGGACCAGCTTGCGCAGGTCATCCAGATTGCGGGCCAACCGATCCATGCTGTGGACGACGACGGTATCGCCTTCGCGGGCGAAAGTGAGCAGAGCCTCAAGCTGGGGGCGGTTGACGTCCTTGCCCGATGCCTTGTCGGTGAAGGTCCGATCGAGCGACTGACCTTCCAATTGGCGATCCACATTCTGATCGAACGTGCTGACCCGGACATAGCCGATCCGTTGCCCCTTCACTGCGCACTCTCTCCATCAAAATGTCAGGTTGAAATCTATGATACGCAACGACATTCGTCAACAAATTCCGTTTAGTACCCTAATCTGACAGAAACCGCGGTAGCGCCCTGACGTCCGGTTAGGCTATACTCCAAGCTGACATCACAAAATCAAATCCCTCAAAGATGGCGTCAATTGCCTTGATGGGGTAAAAACTGGAGTGCTTCCAGGATGGGACATTCGGCAACGTCATCTCCAGTGCATCTGGCTAACGTGGTCGCCAGCGTCACCTCTATCTTCTGCAAATCTGCAATGCGGCGGCGGACATCTTCAAGGTGGAGTTCGGTTCTCGCCATAACCTCCGCGCAGGTTTGTGCACCGGTATCGGTGAGCGACAACAATGACCGTATCTCATCCATTGCATAGCCAAGGTCGCGCGCGCGCAGGATGAACTGCAACCTTTGCACCAGTTCCGGCGAATAGACGCGGTAGCCGTTGGAACTGCGAGGCGGCCCCGGCAGCAATCCCACCTTCTCGTAATAGCGGATGGTTTCGAGATTGCAGCCTGTTTTCCGGGCAAGCTGGGCACGCAAGATGCCGACCTGTTGCTCCATGAAAATACCTCTTGAGTCTGTAGTGGCTACAGAGCCTACACTGCGAATCACTCAGTTGGAACAAGGGATTCAAGCCATGGTCTCAACGCCGGAAGCGGGACAGCCAGCCCTCACCGAAAACCACGAGCCGAAGCAGGCAAACTGGGTTGCGGCGGGCGCATTGATCGGCGCGGGGCTCGCCTCGGCTTGCTGCGTCGTCCCGCTACTGTTGGTTATGCTCGGAATTTCCGGCGCGTGGATCGCCAACCTGACGGCGCTCGAACCTTACAAGCCCTATGTCGCAGGCGTAACGCTCGCGCTGCTCGGCTACGGCTTCTGGCATGTCTATTTCAAGCCGAAACCGCCCTGTGAAGACGGTTCCTACTGCGCTCGTCCACAATCGGCTTGGACCACCAAGGCGGTGCTGTGGCTGGGCCTTGCCGTCGCCATCCTGGCGCTCACCATCGACTGGTGGGCACCCTGGTTCTATTGAAAGGAAATACCCATGAAAAAGACAGTATGTATCGCTATGGCCGTGCTGGCTATGGCTGGCGGCGGGGTCGCCTATGCAGTTAGTGGCACGGCGCAAGATCGCCCCGCGGCTACCGCAACCGCTCAGAAGCAAACCACCTTTGCCATAGAGAACATGACCTGCGCCACCTGCCCGATCACCGTGAAGAAGGCGATGGAAGGCGTCGCCGGGGTAACGGCGGTCACGGTCGATTTCGCAGCCAAGACCGCGCGCGCAACCTATAACCCGCGCCGCACCAATGCTGCTGCGATTGCCGCTGCATCAACCAACGCGGGTTATCCGGCGCGCGCTATTCAAAACTGAGCGGGGCGCCGCCAGCGCCTCAAGAAAGCGATAAGCAATGAACGACTGTTGCAACCGCCCCGGGCAGGAAGGATTTGACGTGGCCGTCATCGGCGCGGGTTCTGCCGGGTTCTCCGCCGCGATCGCCGCTGCCGATCTGGGCGCGAAAGTGGCGCTCGTCGGTCACGGCACGATTGGCGGCACCTGTGTCAATGTTGGCTGCGTTCCTTCCAAGACGCTGATCCGCGCCGCCGAAGCGGTGCATGGTGGGCTTGCCGCCGCGCGCTTTCCCGGCCTTGGGGGCGCTGTCCAGATGGATGACTGGTCCGTATTGGCGGCGTCGAAGGACGATCTTGTCACGACGCTGCGCCAAAAAAAATATGTCGATCTGCTGCCCGCCTATGACGGTGTGAGCTATATCGAGGGCAAGGCACGCTTTGCCGATGGTGCGCTGATTGTCGGCGATGCGCCCATGAAGGTCGGCAAGGTCATATTGGTGATGGGTGCGCACGCCGCCGTGCCGCCGATTCCGGGGATGGACAGCGTGCCCTACCTAACCAGCACATCGGCGCTGGCGCTGGATCGCTTGCCCAAATCGCTGCTGGTGATCGGTGGCGGGGTGATCGGGGTAGAACTGGGACAGATGTTTTCGCGTCTGGGCGTTGATGTCACCATCTGCTGCCGAAGCCGCCTGCTCCCCGAAATGGACCCGGAAGTGAGTGCCGCGCTGAAAAACTATTTGGAAGCCGAGGGCGTGCGGGTTTGCGCAGGTGTCGGCTATCAGCGTATCGCCCAAACACAGAGCGGGGTCGAATTGACCTGCGAGGGGCATTGTGACACCGTCGCGGCGGAACAGGTGCTCATCGCCACCGGACGCCGACCCAATAGCGACGGGCTTGGGCTGGAGGAGCGCGGCATAGTGCTTGCCCGTAATGGTGGAATCGTCGTCGATGACCACCTCGAAACGTCGGTTCCAGGCATTTACGCGGCGGGCGATGTAACGGGACGGGACCAGTTCGTCTACATGGCCGCCTATGGCGCAAAACTGGCCGCGCGCAACGCGGTGACGGGCAACCAATACCGCTACGACAATTCCTCCATGCCATCCGTCGTCTTCACCGACCCGCAAGTCGCCAGCGCCGGCCTCACTGAAACGACAGCACGGGCGCAAGGCCTGGACATCAAGGTTTCGCTGCTCCCGCTCGATGCTGTGCCAAGGGCACTGGCAGCACGCGATACGCGGGGTCTCATCAAACTGATTGCCGACAAGGCGAACGACCGTTTGCTGGGCGGCCAGATCATGGCACCCGAAGGCGCGGATTCGATCCAGACACTGGTGCTGGCGATCAAACACGGCATGACCACCCTGGAATTGGGTGCAACGATATTTCCTTACCTGACCACTGTGGAAGGCCTCAAACTGGCGGCCCAAACGTTTGATAAGGATGTCGCCAAACTGTCTTGCTGCGCCGGGTGATTGCTCGGGGATCAACCGGCAACGAATGGCCTCCCTCCAGTGCAAGCCGCTTTGGTGTCAATTTTGTTATTCGCCTCAGCGGGAGAGCAAAATGGCACGACGCCGACTTCTGACCGGAGACGAGCGCCGGCGCCTGTTCGATCCTCCTGTCCAAGAAACCGCGATCATTGGGCATTATACCCTTTCTGCGGAAGATGTTGAATTGGTTGGGCGCCGCTATGGTCCAGCAAATCGCCTCGGTCTGGCTGCACAAATCGCTTTGATGCGACATCCCGGCTTTGGTCTGCAACCCGAGATCGGGCTTCCCGACGTCATTCTTCAGTACCTCGCGGCACAGTTATTCGTCGATCCTTCCTCCTTCTCTGCATATGGTCAGCGCGCGCAAACCCGTACCGATCATGCCGATCTCGTGGCGCGTTATCTTGGCATACGCCCGTTTCGACGCGGCGACCTGGCACTTGCCCTGAATCTTGCCGCGCAAGCCGCCGAGTATACAGACAGAGGTGAACCGATTGTTCGCGCCCTCATGGTTGGCCTGAAGGGTGAGCGGTTCATTCTTCCGTCAGGCGACACACTGGAACGCGCCGGTCTTGCTGGCCGGGCACGCGCACGCAAAGCTGCCGCAGCCGCAATCGTCGAAGGCCTCAGCTCTGCTGAACTGACACGGCTAGACGAACTCGTAATCAACAACCCGGATTTCGGCATGACACCGCTGGCGTGGTTGCGTAATTTCGAAGAAGCCCCGACTGCGGCCAATATCAATGGCTTGCTTGAGCGCCTGCGCTATGTTCGCGGCATAGGTATCCACCCGGTAGTTGGGGGCGCCATTCCGGAATTCCGCTTTGCCCAATTTGTCCGCGAGGGCGGCGTGGCACCGGCATTCCTGCTTTCGGATTACAGCGTCAATCGCAGGCGGGCGACGTTGACGGCCGCAGTGATCGACCTTGAGGCCAGACTTGCCGATGCCGCGATCCAAATGTTTGACCGACTTATCGGCGGCATGTTCACGCGCGCGCGGCGTGGGCGCGAGCGTCGCTACCAAGATAGTATTCAGTCGGTGGGGCAACTCATGCGGCTGTTTGGCGCCACGATTACAGCACTTGATGAGGCTGTCCAGAATGGCGGCGATCCGCTCGAATTGATTGACGAAGCGGTGGGCTGGCACCGGCTTGTTGCGGCAAAGGCCCAAGTAGATGCCCTTGCTGATCTTGCCGGCGAGGACGCACTGGTAACGGCAACCGAGCGTTACGCCACGCTACGGCGTTTCAGCCCGGCATTTCTGGACGCCTTCACCTTCAAGGCGTCTGGAACAGGGACGGCACTGATCAAAGCCATCGATGTCATTCGCGATGCGAACACACGAAAGTCGCGCGACCTTCCCGATGGCGTTCCACTGCCATTCCCCAATCGGCAGTGGAAGCGTCTCATCACCGAAAGCGGCCGTATCGACCGCCGACGTTATGAAATTGCGATCATGGCAACCTTGCGTGATCGTTTGCGCGCCGGTGATGTATGGATCGAGGGAACCCGCAACTATCAGCGCTTCGATGCCTATTTGCTGGGTCGGCGCGACGCCGCCAAAGTGGCGGATGTGCTTCCGTTCGATTCAAATGCTGCATCCTACCTCGCTGACCGGGCACGAAATCTTGACTGGCGGCTGCGCCGATTTGCCAAGCAGTTGAAAACAAACAAGCTTGAGGGAGTGTCGCTCGAACGAGACCGGCTCAAGCTTCAGCAAATGCCGCCTGTCACCCCACCGGAAGCTGAAGCCCTCGATCGCAAGCTCGATACCCTGCTTCCCCGCGTGCGCATCACCGAGCTGCTGCTTGAAGTCGCCGAACGCACTGGTTTTTTGAACGCATTCCGTGACCTGCGCTCAGGCAAGGAGCACGACAACCCCAGCACGGTACTCGCCGCAATTCTGGCTGATGGCACCAACCTCGGGCTGGAGCGGATGGCCAATGCCAGCGAAGGCGTCAGCTATGCCCAACTCGCATGGACCCACAACTGGTATCTTTCACCCGAGAACTATCAGGCCGCGCTGGCCATGATCATCTCAGCCCATCACGAATTACCCTTCGCGCGGCATTGGGGCGCTGGCACCAGTTCGTCGTCCGATGGCCAGTTCTTCCGGTCGGGGCGGAGCCGTTCAGGGGCGGCGGACGTCAATGCCAAATATGGCGCCGAACCTGGCGTGAAAATCTATTCTCACCTTTCCGATCACTTCGCATCATTCGGATCACGGATCATGTCCGCGACGGCAGGTGAAGCGCCTTACGTGCTCGACGGGCTTGTCCTGGGCGCCGGCAACCTTCCGTTGCATGAGCACTATACCGATACCGGCGGCGCCACCGATCATGTTTTCGCACTCTGCCACCTACTCGGGTTCCGCTTCGCGCCACGGCTGCGCGATATTGGCGACCGCAAGCTGGGTTCGATCGCTGCGCCATCGACATACAAGGGCATCGAAAATCTGATGGGCCGCACCATCAAAACGGCAGCGATCGAGGCCGATTGGGATGACATCGTCAGGATTGTCGCCTCAATCAAGGATGGCACGGTGGCGCCGTCAGTAATCTTGCGAAAACTTGCCGCCTACAAACGCCAGAACAGGCTGGATTTTGCATTGGCTGAACTGGGCCGTATCGAGCGCACTTTGTTCACGCTCGATTGGCTTGAACAACCGGAACTGCGACGTGCCTGTCAGGCCGGTCTCAACAAAGGCGAGGCGAGGCACACGCTTGCCGCCGCCATCTATACCAACCGGCAGGGTCGGTTCACCGATCGCTCGCTGGAAAATCAGGAATTTCGCGCATCTGGGCTGAACCTGCTGATTGCGGCGATTTCCTACTGGAACACGGTCTATCTCGACCGGGCCGCCCAGCACCTCAACGCTGTCGGCACGACGTTCGATGCGGCACTGCTTGCGCACCTTTCTCCGATGGGCTGGGCGCACATCAGTCTGACCGGCGATTACCTCTGGGAGCAGGCCAGGCGACTTCCAGCAGGTGAATTCCACCCACTCAACGAGCCAATGGCGCGGTTGAAGCGTGTAGCGTAGCCCATGTTCCGCTTATGTCCGAGAAATCGTTGTCTGGCGAACAAACCTTGAGGTGACGCCTTGCTCGGCTACAGGTTCGCCCCCCGTATCCGCGATCTCCCTCAGAAAAGACTCTATGCCTTCACGCCCAACGCGACGCCGGCCAATGTGCGAGCGCTGGTCGGAGGTAAGATCAATGAACCGCTCATCGAGCGCAACTGGCCCGACATCCTGCGCATCATGGCGACGATCGCAGCGGGGATCGTCGCCCCCAGCCAGATTCTTCGCAAGCTCGCCTCTTACCCGCGCCAGAATGAGCTGGCCCTCGCATTGCGAGAGGTGGGCCGCATCGAGCGAACCCTGTTCATGATCGACTGGATTCTTGATGCCGGCCTCCAGCGCCAGGCTCAGATCGGCCTCAACAAGGGTGAGGCCCACCACGCCCTAAAGCGCGCCATCAGCTTCCACCGCCGAGGTGAAATCCGGGATCGATCCGGCGAAGGCCAGCACTATCGCATCGCCGGAATGAACCTGCTCGCCGCCATCATCATATTCTGGAACACCATGAAGCTCGGCGAGGTCGTCAATACCCGGGCCGCCAGCGGTACCCATATCGCGCCTGATCTACTCGCCCACGTCTCGCCGTTGGGATAGGAACACATCAATCTAACCGGGGAATATCGCTGGCCCAAATCCTTAGCGTAGGATTCCGCCCCCTCCCGCAAACGCCCCCTACGATTGAGAAGCGCGGCGGAATCTCTTAGATTGATCGCTGGAGGCTTTGTTCGCGGAGACGCGCACATTGCCTTCTTTTCGTTTTAGGAAGCGCTGCCCTAAGCGACAGAAGCCAGAGCTTTGACAATGCGGCATTCCGCGATGGAGCCGACCATGTATCTTGATCCTATCGGTGCAGACACGCGATGATGGCGGTCACGACGGCGGTGGTTTCCGCGACGTCGCGCACCCTCACTGTGTCGAGGCCGATTTCAGCAGCGGGATAGTCATTCCCACCGGGGAATATCGCATCCCCAATGAACAGCATCCCGTCGAGCGGGACACCGCTCTCGGCACTCAGGCGCTTCAGGCCATAGCCCTTGTCGATCCCTGCTCTGGTCACGTCGATCGATGTCGTGCCACCGAGATTGATCGAGAGCTCCGGCAGCTTCGCGCGCAACGTGGCCTGCAACGCGGTCCTCTTCTTTCGGTCAGGATCCCACGCTTCCTTTTCCTTCAGCGGCGCTGCCTGCCCCAGGCCCGAAAAGGTGATCTGGCTGCCCCGGTCCTCGATCCGTTCGCCCCAGATACGTTCGTCGGCGAGACCGGCATCGGTCAGCGCCTGATCGAAGGCCGTGCGGATCTTCGCCTTCTCCGCGTCGTCGAACAGTTCGGCATAGACCGCGCGCCAAGCGCCATTGATGAACCGATAGAGTTTCGTGCCTGTGGTCGGCATCAACCAGAGACGGTCGAGCGCGACGCCGGCAGGAAGGCGCGAGGCGATCTGCTTTTCGAACTGCGGCCAGTCCCCGCCCGAGATCACCGCCACATCCGTGATGGCGAGCAATCGGGCGAGGATTGCGGCCATATCCTCCGATAACGGCCGCTTGCTCTCGGCAAGCGTGCCGTCGAGGTCGAAGGCGATCAGCCACTTCATGCCGCCTTCCCTGCCGGATCGCGGTAGGCGAGCAGCCTGAGCGCATTGATGACGACGAGCAGCGTCGATCCCTCATGAACCGCCACCGCTGGCCCAATGCCGAGGCCGAGGATGGTAGCAGGCACCAGGAAGGCGACGACACCCAGGCTGACGAAGACGTTCTGCCGGATGATTCCACGGGTATGGCGGCTAAGACCGACTGCGAATGGCAGGTGCGCCAGATCGTCGGCCATCAGCGCCACGTCGGCTGTCTCCAGCGCAACGTCCGACCCCGCCGCGCCCATCGCGATGCCGACCGTGGCGCTTGCCATCGCCGGCGCATCGTTCACGCCGTCGCCCACCATCGCGACCTTGTCTTCGCCGGCGAGCTTCTTGATCGCGGCAACCTTGTCTTCGGGCATGAGGTCGCCCCACGCTTCGTCGATCCCGACTTCGTCGGCGATCGCTTCGGCGACTTTCTGGTGATCGCCGGAGATCATTATCATCCGCGACACGCCCATCTCGTGCAGCCGACGCAACGCGGTCTTGGCAGCTTCGCGAGGCGTGTCCATCAGGCCGATCGCGCCCAGGTCGCGGTCCCCCTTGCGGACCACCATTGTCGTGCGGCCGTTCTCGCGCAGCTTCGCGATTGCGTCCTGCGCGCCCTGCCCCAGCGCCGGAATGCCCTCACTTCCGAACATCTCGGCCTTGCCGATCCACACCGTCTCGCCATCCACGCTCGCGGTGACGCCCCGACCGGTCAGGCTCTTGAGGTCGCCGGCAGTCGGCACGGCACGATCGTTCAGACGTTCGCGGCCGTCCTTGACGATCGCTTGGGCCAGGGGATGGTCGCTCAACGCTTCGACGGCGACAGCCAGCGCCAGCAACTCGCCTTCATCGGCGCCATCGACGGGCACGACATCAGTGATGCGCGGACGACCTTCGGTCAGCGTGCCCGTCTTGTCGAAAGCGATCGCTTTGAGCGACCCGAGGTTTTCGAGCGGTGCACCGCCCTTCACGAGCACGCCGCCCCGCGCTGCACGGGCAACGCCCGACAGGACCGCGCTCGGCGTTGCGATCGCGAGCGCGCACGGGCTTGCCGCCACCAGCACCGCCATCGCGCGATAGAAGCTGTCGCGGAACGGCTCGTCGACGACCACCCATGCGAACAGCAGGAGCACTGACAGGACCAGGACGGCGGGCACGAAGATCCGTTCGAACCGGTCGGTGAAGCGCTGCGTCGGCGACTTCTGCGTCTCCGCTTCGCTCACCATCTTCACGACCTTGGCAAGCGCGCTTTCATTGGAACGGCGTGTCACCTCGATCTCGATCGCGCCGCCGCCGTTGATCGTACCAGCAAAAACCCGGCTTTCCGCGTCGACTGCATCGGGCTTGGCGCGTGCCGCTGCGGCATCTGCGACCGGCACCTTGTCGACCGGGATGCTTTCACCCGTGACCGGGGCCTGGTTGATCGCGCTGGTGCCCTTGATGACGAAGCCGTCGGCAGGCAGGCGCTCGTTCGGGCGGACGATGGCAATGTCCCCGACGACCATCTGCTCGACCGGGATTTCGCTGGTCTGCCCGCCGCGTCGCACGGTCGCGGTTTCGGGCGCGAGCTTCGCCAGCGCCTCGATCGCCTTCTTGGCGCGGCCCATTGCATAATGCTCAAGCGCATGGCCGAGGCTGAACAGGAACAGCAGCAGCGCACCTTCGGCCCATGCGCCCAGCGCAGCGGCGCCGGCCGCAGCGACCAACATCAGCGTGTCGATCTCGAACTTCTTCATCCGGAGGTTGTCGATCGCCTCGCGCAGCGTGAAGAATCCGCCGAAGAAATAGGCTGCGATATAGCAGGCGGTCGGCAGCCATTCGGGCGCGCCAGCGACCAGCCTCTCGATCGCGTAGCCGATCCCCAGCAGCGCGCCACAGGCGAGCGCGAAGATCAGCTCGGTATTGGGGCCGAGAAATTCGGCGTGGCTATGGTCGTGGCCATCGCCGGGGCCGTGCTTCTCTTCGCCCGCGCCGTGGCCCCCGGGGCCGTGGTCGTGGCCGGCATGTTCATCGGCAGCGACCCGCTTGCCCACCCTCACCTTCAGCTTGCGAAGCGCAGCGCGCACCTCCTCTTCGGTGGTTTCGCGGCGATCATATTCGACCCGGACAGACCCGCTGGTGCTGGCGCTTGCCTGGACCACGCCGGGCAAGGCGCACAGCGCATCGCTGACCGTGCGCGCCCGACGTTCGTGGTTGATCCCCGTCACCTGCCAGATCGCATGGCCGTAGCGCTCGGTGATTTCGGCACCTGCGGCGCGCACCATTTCGCGCAACCGTGGCAGCGGCAGCTTGGCGGCATCGAAATGGATGCACAGCGCCGCTGGCGTGTTGCCGTCGAGACAGATCACATGCGCCCGCTCGACACCTTCGCGCTTTGACAGGGTTGATACGAGACGGTCCAGGCAGGCATCGGCCGCGTCAGGAAGGTCCGGCAACAACACTGGAATGTCGAGTTCGAGCTTGTCGTTCATGACGACCTCCTTTCGCTTTTCTTGGTTTCGGCGCGCGCGTCGCGCAGGATTTCGACACCGCCCTTGATGGCGATGATGGCGGTGGCGAAGCCGACCAGCAGGTCCGGCCAATTGGTACCCAACCACAGCACCAGCACGCCGGCGATCAGGATGCCGCCGTTGGAAATGAAGTCGTTGAAGCTGAAGGTGGTTGCGGCCCGGAGATTGACGTCCGGATCCTTGAGGCGCTGGAGCAGCCGCAGGCAGAGGTAATTCACGACGCCGGCGATCGCGGACATGACCATCATGGTAGGTCCGATGGGCTCGCTGCCCTGCACGTAGCGCCGTCCGACATCGATCAAGATGCCGCCCGCGAAGATCAGCAGCATGACGCCCGAAGCGACCGCGGCGCGTGTCTTCCATGTCTGGCCCCGGGTGAGCGCCACAAGGCTCAGCGCATACACAGCCGTATCGGACAGGTTGTCGACGCCGTTGGCGATCAGCGCGCTCGAGTCCGCGAAGAAGCCGGAAACGAAGAAGCCCGCAGCGATCGCCGCGTTCAGCAGCAGGACGATCCACAGTGTGCGGCGCTCCTGCCCGCCATTGTTGTCGTTGCCCGGGATCATCCCATCATCTCCTCAAGTGTCAGCAGGGCCAGGAAGCCGACGAAAAACATCGAGCTGATGAGCGGGGTGTCGGGTTTCTCGTGCGCCTCGACCAGCAACTCCTCCGTGACGAGGTAGAGCAGCGCCATCAGCCCGAAGCTGAGGAAGCCGGCGATCATCACCGGCGACAGCGCGGCGACCGGCACGGCAGCGAGCGCGCCGATCGGCAGCAGCAGGGCCAATGCCGAGACGATCACGATGATGCGCAAGCGCGAGCGATAGGTTTCCGCCAGCTCGTCGGTCAGCGTCAGTCCCAGAAATAACACTTCCAGAGTGAGCGCGATCGTCAGCAGGAGACCTGCCTTCTCGCCCGCCACGAAAGCGAGGCCGAGCACCAGGCCGTCCACCAGAATGTCGATGCCGATCGCGGCGAGTAGCGCCATCGGCCCCTTGAAGCGGGCCTCAAGAGCCTTGAGCCCCAGCATGGTCGCGACGCCCGCCGCCCCGCCGATCAACGTCGCGCTGGGCGATGCCTCATGCTTGACCTGCGGCAGGATTTCGGTCGCTGCCGCCGCGAACACGACGCCGGCAGCGAGATGCTGTAGGCCCGCCACGAGGCCAGGTTTCAACTTGGTGCGGCTCGCGACAATCGCGCCGAGCACGACCGCCAGCACAGGCGCAAGCGTATAGAGCAGTGCCTGCATTTCCTAGGACTCCTCCGGGGTTCGGTGGCAGACGCGGATCTTCCCGCGTCGCGTGAACGCGATCGATCCGCCCGCCACGACAGCCCGCGAATGGTCGCCGCGAAACTCGTCACCGGTTCGCTGCGCGCGCAGGATCTCGGTCCTGCCCTTCGGCAGCCAGGTGACGGCCATTTTCAAGCCTTCATCGATGAAGTCGACATCGGCGCGTGTGCCGTCGTCGCAGTACATGATGCGCTGCGCGATTAGTTTCGACGTCAGATGCTTTTCATGCGCCGGCTCGGTAGGCTGGGTCGGCGCTGGATTACACGCCCCTATAACCGCCCCGGAGACGAGAACGACGCCGAGGCGCGCGATCGCCAGACCGGCCCGATTCAGGCCGCACAAGGTTGTCACATTTGAAATCGACGTGTCAGACATCGGTCTCTTCCGACGAAGCGCCCTGTGGCGTTCGAAGGCAGGGCAGTTCATCGCGTGCCTTCCTGCTCGCAGATCCGGGTACGGCCATCGCCTTCCACGATGGTGAGCTGCGACCCCTTGAAGGTCGCGGTGGCTGTTTCGCCGACATATTGCAGGCCCTGCGCTGGCGCGGTCAGCATCATCGGCGGTCCCCCGTTGGAGCGCCGCAAATCGATCTGCAGGCCGTTGTCCTTGTAATCGACGAACAGCGGTTCCCCGTCGGAACAGCGATATCTATGCCGCCCCATTTCCCCGGTCGTCACGGCGCTGTCGGACGAATGGATCTGCTGCTCCGTTGGCGGGGCTGGCGGCTTTCTTTCCGAGCACGCCGCGAGCCCGACAACGAGGATGACGGCGGGCAGCACCCGCTTACAGTGCATCATCATCGCGCCTTCCTCCTGTAGCGGAAGGGGACGCGCTGACGATTGATAGCCCGGGCAGGCTGACCTACCCGCCAGCGGAGATAGGTTGCGAGGCGATCGTCAGATTCGACCATCAGGGATCGCAGGCGGCGCAACATCATCGCCGCGAACGGCAGGGAGAGCGCCCCGCGCAGCGTGCAGCTATGCGTTAGCCTGGTGCCGCCATCGTCCCCCGCCAGCTCGTACCGCTCTTCGAGCGTGAACAGATAGGGGATGCCGCAGGACCAAGCGAAGGCGTGCGGTTTATCGAATCGATCAATCCGTGCTGGCGTCCGAATTGGCCGGGTGATGCCCTGGATCGCAAAGGTGCATTCTGTGTCGCCGAGCCGGGACGGATCATCGAGAAATACGAGCGGACTCCACGCCCGGCGATGATCCGGATCGGTGAGTGCCGACCAGATGCGCAGTGGCCCGCCGTGAAGCATCGAGCTGGTTATGGTGCGAGGCATATCCCCATCTCCCAGAGATGGGCGGGGCGATCGCGGATCGCCCCGCCCATCCATCAGGCCAAGTTGTTCACGAAGGTCTGACCGTGGTCGTCCCCTTCATGCTCCTCATTGTAGTGCTCGGGTTTCTCGATCACTTTCTGCCCGAACCGGGCATAGAGTGTCGGCAGCACGAACAGCGTAAGAAGCGTCGCCGAGATCAGACCGCCGATGACGACCGTCGCCAAAGGCTTTTGAACCTCTGCGCCGGCGCCTTCGCCCAGCGCCATCGGCACGAAGCCGAGGCTGGCGACTAGCGCGGTCATGATGACGGGTCGCAGACGCTGCATCGCGCCAACATGCGCGGCTTCCTCGCGGCTCATCCCTGATCGGATCAGATCTTGGATCGAGCTGACCATGACGAGGCCGTTGAGGACCGCGATGCCCGAGAGGGCGATGAAGCCCACTGCCGCCGAGATCGAGAAGTCCATGCCCCGCAGGAACAGCAACAGGACGCCGCCCACCAGCGCGAAAGGCACGCCGGTGAACACGATCGCGGCGTCGCGGACCGATCCCAACGCCCCGTAGAGGAGCAGCAGGATCAAGATGAAGCAAGCCGGAATGACCAGCTTCAGCCGTTCGCTTGCCGATTGGAGGTTCTCGAACTGGCCGCCCCATTCGAGATAGGTGCCGGCAGGCAGCCGGAGTTGGCTGCCGATCGCCGCCTGCGCATCCGCCACGACGGATCCGACGTCGCGGCCACGCACGTTGGCTTGCACCACCACGCGCCGCTTGCCGTTCTCGCGGCTGATCTGGTTCGGACCATCGACCACCTTGATCTCGGCGACGCTGGACAGCGGTACATAGCCGCCGCCTGCCACCGGCACCTGCACCTGTTGGAGCAGGCCGATGTCGGCACGCTGCGCCTCCGACAGGCGGATCACCACGGGGAAGCGACGGTCGCCCTCGAAGATCTGGCCCGATGTTCGCCCGCCGATCGTCGCAGTCACGGTGTCCTGCACATCCTGAGCCGTAACGCCCAACCGCGCCATCGCGTCGCGGTTGACGCGAATGTCGAGCATGGGAAGACCGGTCGTCTGCTCCACCTTCACGTCCGCTGCGCCTTGCGTTCTGCGCAGCACCGCCGCGATTTGCTCGGCCGTCCGGTTCATCTGGTTGAAGTCGTCCCCGAACACCTTCACCGCGATGTCGCCGCGCACGCCGGCGATCAGCTCGTTGAAGCGCATCTGGATGGGCTGGGTGATCTCGTAGGCATTTCCCGGAATCTTCGCGAGATTACCCTCGATCCGGCTGACCAGCTCCTCCTTGGGAAGCTCAGGATCCGGCCAATCCTTGCGCGGCTTCAGGATGACGAACATGTCGGTCGCGTTCGGCGGCATCGGGTCGGCCGCCAGCTCGGCGGTGCCCGTCTTGGAATAGACGAATTGCACCTCCGGCTGCTTCGACATCATCCGCTCGATCGGCACCTGCATCGCCTGGCTCTGCTGGACCGACGTTGCCGGAATGCGGAGCGACTGGATCAGCAAATCGCCTTCGTCGAGCTGCGGCAGGAACACCGAGCCGAGCGTAGTGAAAGCAAGCGCCGCCACCACAAGGCTTCCCACACCCGCACCGATCGTCAGCGTCGGGCGCTTCATGGCCCGGTCGAGACCGGGTTCGTAGCGCTTCTTCAGCCACGTGATGATGCGGCCGTCCTTCTCCTCGACCTTCTTCGACAGCCAGATCGCAATCATCGCCGGCACGAAGGTGAGAGAGAGGATGAAGGCGAAGGCGAGCGCGATGATGACGGTCAGCGCCATCGGTCCGAACGTTTTACCCTCCACGCCGGTCAGCGTGAGCAGCGGTACGTAGACGAGGATGATGATTGCCTGCCCGTACACAGAGGGACGGATCATCTCACGCGCAGCGGCTGCCACGGTCGCGAGCCGTTCCTTGACGCTGAGCAATCGGCCTTCATGATGCTGTTGCTCGGCAAGCCGGCGCAGCGCGTTTTCGACAATGATGACGGCGCCGTCGACGATCAGACCGAAGTCCAAAGCCCCAAGGCTCATCAGATTGGCCGAGACCCCAGCGCGCAGCATACCAAAGCCTGTCAGCATCATGGTGATCGGGATGACCAACGCCGCGATCAGGGCCGCACGGAAGTTGCCGAGCAGCAGGAAGAGCACGACGATGACCAGCACCGCGCCTTCGGACAGGTTTTTCGCGACCGTCTTGATCGTCGAATTGACCAGCTCGGTGCGGTTCAGCACCGGCTGAATTACGACGTCAGGAGGCAGCGAAGCGTTGATCGTCTTCAGTTTCTCAGCGACCGCGGTCGACACGATGCGGCTGTTCTCGCCGATCCGCATGATCGCCGTGCCGACGACGACTTCGGTACCGTTCTCCGATGCCGAACCCATGCGGATCGCCTGACCCGTCTTCACAGTCGCAACTTGTTCGACCGTGATCGGCACGCCGTTACGTGTCGCGATCACGGTCCTGGCCAACTCGCTGGCATTGCGAACGAGCGCATCCGAGCGAACAGCCAGACCTTCGCCATTGCGATTGACGAAGCCACCGCCGACGCTGGTGTTATTGCGCTCCAGCGCATTTCCCAGGTCCGTCAGCGTGATGCCGAGCGAGGCCAGCTTCTGCACGTCGGGCACGACGAGGAACTGCTTGGCGTAACCGCCAATCGAGTCGACACCGGCGAGGCCCGGTGTGGTCTTCAGAAGCGGCGTCACGATCCAGTCCTGCGCGGTGCGCAGGTAGGTCGCCTTGTCCTCTTCGGTCGTCAGTCGCTCGCCCTCTGGCGTGATGTAGCTGCCATCGGGCTGTTGGCCCGGTTCACCGGGCTTGTGCTTGTCGTCCTCGCGATGATCGAGACGAACGGTGTACATGTACACCTCGCCCAGGCCTGTCGCGATCGGACCCATTTCAGGGTTCACGCCGTCGGGCAGATTCTCTTGCACGCCCCGCAGACGCTCGCCCACCTGCTGGCGGGCGAAATAGATGTCCGTCGCGTCCGAAAAGACCGCCGTGATCTGCGCGAAGCCGTTGCGGCTCAACGAGCGCGTATATTCCAGGCCGGGGGTGCCGGCGAGCGCGGTTTCGATTGGAAACGACACCTGCTTCTCGACCAGCTCGGGCGAGAGGGCAGGCGCGCGGACGTTGATCTGGACCTGATTGTTGGTGATGTCCGGCACCGCGTCGATCGGTAGCCGGTAGAGGGAAAAGGCGCCGATGGCGGCGACGATGACGGTGAGGAGCAGGACTAGCCAGCGCTTCTCGACCGCCCAGGTTACGATACGGGCGATCATGGCTTAATCCTCGTGGCTCGCTTCGCCCTTGCCGATCTCGGCCTTGAGCGTGAAACTTCCGGTGGTGGCGATCTGTTCGTTGCCGGTCAGGCCCGACCGGACGATCACCGTGTCGCCCGACGCATCGCCGAGCTGGACCGGGGTCGCCTTGAAGCCGGTGGGCGTGCGCACGAACACGACCGACTTGCCCTCGAAACTCTGGACCGCCGTCGTCGGCACGCGGACCGCCCCGCTCCCGCCGCTGCCCGTGAGCTGCACGGCTGCCGTCACAGGCTCGCCGACCCGCCATTCGCCACCGCGATTGTCGAGGGTGGCGAGCGCAGGCACGAGCCG
This sequence comes from Novosphingobium sp. EMRT-2, assembly GCF_005145025.1. Classification (NCBI taxonomy): domain Bacteria; kingdom Pseudomonadati; phylum Pseudomonadota; class Alphaproteobacteria; order Sphingomonadales; family Sphingomonadaceae; genus Novosphingobium; species Novosphingobium sp. EMRT-2. Next base: position 51,373 of record NZ_CP039699.1, read on the forward strand.
CGTCTGCGGATCAAGCGCCGGCGACACGAAGGTCACGCGGGCGGTCGCCTGACGGCCTGCCGCCTTCACCAGCACCGTATTGCCGGGACGCACCCGGCCCGCATCCTCGGGCTTGAGATTAAGCGCGATCGACACCTGGCTCAGGTTGGCGATGCGATAGAGTTCGGCATCCGCCGCGACCGTTTGTCCCAGCGTCACGGGGCGCGCAATGATCTGGCCCGAGATCGGCGCGGCAATGCCGAGCCGGTTGAGCCCGCCGCCGCCGACACCCGCCGCCGAAACCATGCTCTGCGCCTGCGTCAGGGCGATCCGCGCCTCCGTCGCCGCTGTGCGGGCGGCGATCAGATCCTGTTCAGGGGAGACTCTCTGCGCGAACAGCCGCTGTTCGCGCGCGAGGTTCGAATTAGCGAGCTGAAGCCGCGCCCGCGCCGCCTCGACCTCGCCCTTGATCTGCGCCGCCTCGCGGCTTTCGATGACCGCAATGGTCTGGCCGCGTCCGACCGATTGGCCGAGGTTACGGGTGAGCGCGACCACGCGTCCCGCAATTGCGGCCGAGACGACCTGCGTTCCCTGTGGGTCGCCCTCGATGATCGCGGGCAGCTCGATCGTCCCGGCCCCGCCGATGATCGGCCGTCCGACCTGGACGCCCGCTGTGGCGATCTGGTCGGCACCCAATGTGACGACGCCTTCACCGGCATGACCGCCTTCAGCACCGCCCTTTTCCGTGCCCGCTGCCGTCTCATTGGCAGCTGCGCCTTCGGCAGTTGCCTCGTTTCCGCCATCCTTGCCGCCGCAGGCAGCCAAGAGCAGGGCGAGCGACGCCGCGCCCGCGAGATAAAAGCTCTTCATCACTGATTCCCCCCATTGGGCGCACGAGCGGTCAGTCGCTCCACTTGCGCGCGGGCATTCTGGTAATTGGCAAGCGCGTCGATCGCGGCGACCCGCGTTTCGGCGAGCGTGCGTTCAGCATCGAGCAATTCGAGCTGGCCGAACTTGCCCTCGCGATAGCCGATCCGCGCGATGCGGGCGGCCTCCTGTGCAGCCGCCAGCGCCGGCCCCGACGCCGCACGAGCCGTCGTTGCGGCATTGGCCGCCTGCGCCTGCGCGTCCGTGATCGCCTGTTCGATGTCGAGCGCGGTCACGCGGCGCTGCGCATCCGCCTGGGTCCGCTGCGCGGTCGCCTGCGCAATCGCGGCGCGACCATTGTTGAACACCGGGATCGGGATCGACACGCTGAACACCGCCGCCATGTCGTTGGTCGCTTCCAGGCGGCGGATCGACGGCCCGACGTTCAGGTCAGGCACGCGATTGGCGCGCGCGAGCCGCACGCCGGCTTCGGCAATGGAGAAATCCGCGTTGGCTGCCGCCAGCGCGAGTGTGCCGGTCGTGTTGACCGGTGCCAACGGCCCATAGACGTTCACACCGGGAAGGCGATCGAGCAGCGTGTCATCGAGCAGGCCGTCGATCGGCCGTCCGATCCGACGCGCCAGATTGGCGCGGGCCGCCTCGGCCAAGCGAAGCTGCCGCTCCACATTGGCGTCGGCATTGATACGCGCGACATCCGCGCGCTGTTGCTCGAGTGGCGATGCCCGCCCTGCCTGCACGCGAACGCTCGCGGCCCGCAGCGCATCGCTGGCGATCCGGGCCTGATCGCGGGCTGTCATTACCCGGCGATCGGCCGCGACCGCTTCGACATAGAGCTGCGTTACCTGAAGCCGGACATCCGCCGCGATGATCGCGGCCTGGATCTCGGCCCGGGACAATTGCGCATTGGCGACCGCGACGCGGGCGCCGCGCTTGCCGCCTAGCTCGATCGGGATCGCAAAGCCGACCGTGGTTTCCGCGCTGCGGACCCCCCGATACGGCCCGGAGCCGATGACATTCTCGACTTGGCCTTGAACCACCGGATTGGGCCGCAAGCCGGCGACTGTGCGACCTGCACGGGCCGCGTCGATTCCAGCTGTCGCCGCTTCCGCAGCAGGGGCCGAACCGCCCGCTGCACTGACCGCTTGGTCAAGCGTGTAGACCGGCGCATCCTGCGCAACAGGCGCGGACGGTCCGACCTGCGCCTGCGCCATCGTGGCGCAAGACGCTGCGGCCAGCATGGCCGCGAGGATACGATTCATGAAAATAGGACTCCTGACGATGATCGACAGGGGCGCGCCAACGCACGCCCAAATCGGACGTCAGGCTTGGGGGGGCCTCAAATGGACCATGCCGGTGCGGCCGTCGAGCGACGCAGAGGCGGAGATTGTCGGCTTGGGCACTGTGAGGACGGGGGTATATTCCATCGTCGTGCGCGCAGGCGCGCCGACGTCGTGTCCGTGACAATAATTGTGATGATGCGGGACATTCTTGTCCGAGTCCGATGGCACCTGATCGATGTCACCGGCGGTATGGACCGTGAACTCAACGCCCGCGATGCTTCCCCCCGCCAGATCGGCGGCATGGGCCATGCCGGAGAAGCTGGTCAGGACCAGCATCAGGCATGTCAGGAAAGGCAAAAAGGCTCGCACTAGCTTGCCTCTATCACGGAAGGGTTTTCATGTCATTGCACTAATTCGAACCAAGGGTCACTGAGCCGGAACCCGAGCGGGATCGGTCGCGCCCGTTCCAGGCGAACCCGACCGCAATGGCGACCGCCATCAGGAGTTGCGCCAGCACCGATTGCCAAGTGGGAAACACGCCGAGCATCGACAGCCGTGGCACGTCCGCGAGCGGTGCGATGTTGATAAGGCCGGCTTCCTGGAGCGCGGCGACGCCTTTACCCGCCAGCACGACGGTCAGGACCGCCATGAGCCAGGAGCTATAGCGGAAGAACTGCGCGATCGGCAGCTTGCGACTGTAGCGAAGCATGGCCCAAGCGATCAGGCTGAGCAGTCCAATCGCCGACCCGGCCCCCGCGAGAAGCATCCCGTTGTCACCTTGCGCCGAAAGCGCGGCATAGAACAGGATCGTCTCGAAGACCTCGCGATAAACTACGACGAACGCCAGCCCGAACAGGAACCAGCCCGACCCGCCCGAGAGCGCCCGCGACATCTTCTCGCGAATATAGCGCTGCCACTGATCGGCCTGCGCCTTGCCGTGCATCCAAATCCCGACCGAGAGCAGCACGACCGCGGCGAACAGCGAGCCAAACCCTTCCGTCAGCTCCCGGCTCGCACCGCTGATCCCGATCGCATAGGTGGCGACCGCCCAGGTGATCCCGCCCGCGATGATCGCGCTGACCCAGCCGCCATGCACGTACCGCAGCGCCTCGCCGCGCTCGGCTTTACGCAGGAACGCGATCATGGCGACAACGATGAGCAGGGCTTCGAGCCCTTCACGCAGCAGGATCGTGAACGCGCCCAGGAACGTGGACGCTTCGGTGGCGGCATCAGGCGCGAGCGCCGCTTCCGCATCGTCGAAAAGGCCGCCCAGTACTGCGACCTTCTCCGCGAGATCATCGGGCGACGCGCCCCGGTCGATCGAGGCGCGGAACTCCCCCATCGCGCCCTCGATTCGACCCATCAGCGTCGCGTCGCGCGCGGTGAGTGTTGGCTCGATCGGCTCGAACCCATCGAGATAGGCCGACAGCGCCAGCTCTTTCGCCATGCGCGCATCGCCGCGCCGCGCAGCCGCCACGCTTTCGGCGAGTTTGGCGCGGGCGACCGCGAGCGAGCCGGGAGCCTGTTGTATCACCTGTTCGGGATGACGACGCAGGAACGCGAGCACTGGGTCAGCCTTGGCGTCGCCGATCGCCGCGCCGAGCGCGGCCGGGGTGAGCGCGACCAGGGTTTTCAGGTCCGGAATGCGCCGGCGAAGGGTCGGGTCGGATTTCCAAAGCCGCTCGCCTTCGCGCGCCTGCGCATCCGTGAAGGCGAAGCTCCCGGCTCGGAATGCTAACGCCCAGCGCTGATCGTTGGGCAGATCGGCGAAGCTCTGCATCGCGGTCCCGTCGATGCCTTGCGTCACCACCTGATAGAGCGCGAACACGCTGCGCTGGCGCGCGCGCTCGGCATCGGTGAAAGCAATCGGGGGCGTAGCGAGCTTGGCGGCGTCAGGGCCACGGCCGTTGCCCGTCATCCCGTGGCAGGACGCGCAGGATTGTCGGAACAGGGCATCGCTGGAGACGAGGTTCGGAGCCTTATCGGGCGCGAGCGGCACCGGGTAGGCGCGCAACAGATCGGCCGCGAGCCCGTGCGCCAATGTTGCCACCTGTTCAGTCGGTCCCTTTTCCGCGATCACCGCCTGGAGGTTGGCAGCCCGCTGGATGAGGGCTTGACGCTCCGGCTTCGCCGGCAGGCCCTGAAGCCGTGTCGAGACCGACGCGGCGAACTCCGTCATCTCGGCATATTCCGACGTGCTCTTGATCCGACCGTTGGCGACCGCGCCGCCATAATCGACGGCCATATAGTCGAGCAGCCGCCATGCGGTTTGCACGTCGCCGGGTTCGGCGATTGCCGCAGCAGGGATCAGCAGCGCCGCGAGCGCGGAGAGCAGCCGCAACGAGAGCATTGCCCGGATCAACGCGAGCAGACGCACTACCGCTCTCCCAATTCGCGCCGAGCGCCAGTGACGATTTCATAAGCGGAGTGGAGGAACAGGAGGGCGATGAGGCCGGCGACGGCGAGGTCCGGCCAGGCGCTTCCTGTCCACGCCACCAGACCGGCCGCGGCGATCACCGCCACGTTGGCGAGCGCGTCGTTGCGGCTGAACAGCCAGATCGCGCGAACATTGGCGTCCCCTTCCCGGAAACGCGCAAGCACCAAGGCGGACACGACATTGATCGCGAGCGCGACAACGCCGATTGTGCCCATCAGTTCGGCATCGGGCGCGGTTGCGTTCAGGGCGCGCCAAATCGCGAAACCGATTACGCCCACGCCAAGCGCACCGAGAAACAACCCCTGCGTCAGCGCGACCTTTGCCCTCGCCCGTGCGGACCAGGCAAGCGCGAGAAGACCGATAAGGCTGATCGACCCGTCCCCGAGAAAATCGAGGGAATCCGCTTTCAGCGCTTGGCTATCGGCGATGAACCCGCCGAACAGCTCGGCGACTCCGAAGCCGAGGTTGAGCACCACGACGGTCAGCAGCGCACGGCGATAGGCCGGATCGGTTTGCGCGCGCGCGGGCTCCCCGTGGCACCCGCAGCTTTCGGTAGAAGCATTCATGCGGCCTTCCTTACCACCTCCAGTCGCTGTAGAAGCAAGCGAAATGTGCGACACGTTCGCATAAGCAAGGATGGCATGATGAAGCCGGTGATGATTGGGCAGCTCGCCAGCGAGACCTCGACGAAGGTGACGACGATCCGCTTTTATGAGTCGATCGGGTTGCTCCGATCCGCCCCTCGCACGGCGTCGGGTCGCAGAACCTACGATGCCAGTGACATTGCGCGTTTGCACTTCATCCGCAACGGTCGCCGGCTTGGCTTCTCCGTCGACGAGATCCGTTCGTTGATGGGGCTGGCGCAGAACCCGGACCAGGATTGTGGTGCCGCCTCAGCTATCGCTGCTCAGCACCTCAAGGATGTGGAGGAGAGACTGGCGCAACTCGCGGTGTTGCGGGATGAGTTGGCAATGCTCAGCCAGAGCTGCACCAAGGCGCGCATGGCCGATTGTCGGATCATGAAGGCGATCGGCAAAGGCCACCCTCAAGCCGATCAATAATAATCGGCCAGCCTGAGCTCGCGCACATCACCCGAGGCCATCGTCAGCTTTACGAGGGTGCCAGCAGGCCGGGAGCGCACTTGCCAGAGCTCCCCACGCGTATAGTTCGCATCGATCGAATGGCCGTTCACCGCCACGATCCGGTCGCCGACCGCCCAGCCAGCCTTTTCCGCGGGACTGTTCGCCGCCACATGAACAACGGTGAGCGCCGTTGGTGAGGCTGCGAGGCCAAGGCCGCTACGGTCCTTCAGCATCGGCAGGCGACGACGAGGACCGAGTGGCCGGAGCCACACGAATCCGGCGGTCACGTCGAACACCACGTCGAATTGAGCGATCAGCGGTAGGCCGACATTGCCAACCGTGCTGGTGGAGAGCCAAGCTCTCATCCCGAGTGTGGGGACGTTCGAGACGCCAAGCCCTTCGATGTTGATGTTCTGGATCGTGAAAGCATCGTTGATACGCACACCATCGACGCCGCCGATCGCCGCGGTCGAGACGAGCTTCCCGTTCAACAGCCCTTGATCGCGGGCATAGGCCGACGAGAGCATCAGCGCGGCCGAGCTGCCAAGATCGATCATCAAGGGCACGGGAGGCAAACCCGAGACGGAAGCTCGAATGAACAGCTCCTGCTTGGCACCGCGCCCGAGCGCGACAGCGCGCCAGTCGGGACCGGCGAGAAACGTGCCTGACTTGACGACCGCCATACGCCTTTTCGCGAAATCGAGCGCGATGCAGCTACCCGTGAACATATCGGCACCGAGGAGGATATCGATCGGTCGTCCGAAGGCCGCCGACACTGAACTCAGATCACCAACGACGGCAAAGGGTAAGCGACGGGTTTCGCGGGCGAGCTGTACGTCGATGTCGCGGACCAGCAGCACCGGGGCCTTGGCGCTCAGCCCGCTAATCATGCGCCGCTCACCATCGTTCAAGCCGAGCTTCGCCGCGAGCGCCGTGCTCATGATCGACGCGCCGCTGCCACTGTCGAGCACCGCCCGCACCGGCACTCCGCGCACTTGTGCCGAAACAAGGAGGGTATCACCCGTGCCGACTTCCAGCGGCTCCCATTCGAGGTGAGCCGCACCGAAGTTCCACGAGCCCGCAGACCGGGAAGTCTGTCGCGCGAGCGTTGGAGAACCGAGCACCAAGCCGGTTCCACAGGCCACCAGCCGCGCCACTAATGAGCGTCGAGACATACCGATTGCTTCAACACGGGCCGTCAAAAAGCCACCTCCAGCCCCCCGTCCGCAGGAGAGCAAATTGCGGTTACATGCTCCAGCCACTGGAGGAGCAAGTGCTTTTGGTGCGCCCGAAAATCCTCAGAAGCGCTTGGAGAACTTTAGATGAAGGATGGTGCAGACCGCTTAGATGCCTTCCCGATAACGAACGGTTCCGGGGGACGCTGGGCCGATCGGGACCGCAAACGGTGTAAACGCTCGCGCTAAGTGGCGGCATTCTGATCGCGCTATTTGTCGGCGAGCGTCGCTACGCGGCTACCGGCTTGGTCTCGGCCGATCGCACATAGGCGTAGAGTTTTGGCTTGGAGATGCCGAGCATCGAGCAAATCTTGGCGATCGGCATCGTGTTCTCGTGGTAGAGCCTGACGGGCAGGTCGCGCTTTTCCTTGCCGAGTGCGGCCGGCCGGCCACCCTTCTTGCCGCGAGCGCGGGCTGCGGTGAGACCGGCCTGGGTCCGCTCGCGGATCAGGTTGCGCTCGAACTCCGCCAATGCCCCGAACAGGTGGAAGGTAAGCTTGCCCGACGTGGTGGTCGTGTCGATCGCCTCGTGCAGGCTCAGCAGCCCGACCTTTTCCTCGTCGAGGTAGGTCATCCATCCGATCAGATCACGGAGCGAGCGGCCGAGCCTGTCGAGGCGCCAGACCACCAGTGTGTCGCCGGCGCGAAGCAGCTCCTTCACCTTTTCCAATCCAGGGCGAGCGGCAGTCGCCCCGGAGGCCTTGTCGGTGATGACCTTCTCGCAGCCGGCAGCCTTCAGCGCATCACGCTGGAGGTCCAGGTTCTGCTCGGCGGTCGATACGCGGGCGTAACCGATTTTCATGCGTAGGGCCGGTGGCGCCCCGATCGGGCGCGGTTTGGGAAGAAAGTCGTCATCGGCAGGTCTATGTTGCCCTAGTTTTCTTTACCGGGTAGATTTACGTCGAACAGGCCGGTTTGGCAACGCGAGCGGACTCGCATGGCGATGGGCAGGCAAATCTCCGTTTTCCTTACCTGCGACACGGACCGTCGGCGGTGACGCATCCGGCGCTTGTCCCGCCGCTGGCGATCGAGCGCTACCGCGTCCTTGAACCGCACCTCGCCGATGGCATCCCGCTCGCGGACCTCGCCCGCACCGGCACGCTGAGCGAGCGGACGTTGCAGCGCTGGCTCGGGCGCTACCGTGCCGAAGGACTTGCCGGTCTCGCGCGTCTGCCGCGCAACGATCGGGGCAGGCTGCACCTGCCGGAACATCTGGTCGAACTGACCCGCACTCTCGCCACCAAGCGCCCGCGACCCCCGGTCGCCGCCATTCACCGAAAGGTGCAGGAACTCGCCATCGCGCATGGACACCGAACCCCCAGCTATGCGGCCGTCGCGCGTGTCGTCAGGGCGATACCGGCAAGCCAGATCGCCGCAGCCTCCGATCCGGCCGTCTACCGCGACCAGCACGAGCTAGTGCATCGGCGCGAAGCCGCGACCTCGAACGAGATGTGGCAGGCCGATCATACCGTTCTCGACATTCTCGTGCTCGATGATGCCGGAACCCGGTGCGTCCTTGGCTGACCGTCATCGTTGACGATCACAGCCGAGCCATCGCCGGTTACTTCCTCAGCCTCGATGCCCCCAGTGCCCTCAACACGGCGCTCGCCTTGCGGCAGGCGATCTGGCGCAAGCCCAATCCCGAATGGATCGTCAGCGGCATTCCCGAACAGCTTTACGTCGACAACGGCTCGGATTTCATCTCCGAGCATATCGAGCAGGCGTGCATCGCCCTCAAAATCCGCCTCATCCATTCGCTGCCGGGGCGTCCTCGCGGGCGCGGCAAGATCGAGCGGCTGTTCCGCACCATCAACGACATGTTCCTGCCCGACCTGCCCGGCCACCTGATCGCGGGCAAGCCGCTGTCGGCGCCAGTGCTCACGCTCGACGAGCTGCGCGCCCGCTTCGAGGCGTTCGTGTGCGGCGTCTATCATCGTCGCCCGCATGGCAGCACCGGCGAACCGCCGATCACGCGCTGGCAGAAGGGCGGGTTCCTGCCCGCAATGCCCGACAGCCTTGAACAGCTCGACATGCTGCTCGTGCACGTGCCCAAGCCCCGTAAAGTGCTGCGCGACGGCATCCGTCTGATGGGCAGGCGCTATGTCGAACCCACGCTCGCGGCCTTCGTCGGCGAGCAGGTCGAGGCGGTCTATGACCCCCGCGACCTGACCGAGATCCACGTCTACCACCAGGGCCGGTTCGTCTGCCGTGCGCTCAGCTCCGAGCACGCTGGGCACCCGTCGTTGCGCGCGATCCAGCGCGCCCGGCGCGGCGCGAAGGAGCGCGACAAGCAGGTGCCTGCCCCCACGGAGACCTTCGATGGCGACCAAGAGGATACGGCTTCCCGGCCCACCACCTACCGAGGGCTCCGGCTCTACGCCGCTGACGATTGAGTTCCTGGTCGAGCAGCCGTTCCTGGCGACCCGCGAACATGCCCGGTTCGTCGAGTTTGCCGAAGCCTGCGCGCACTACCGCTATATCGGCGTGTGTCATGGCCGGCCGGGCGTCGGAAAGACGCGATCGGCGCGCGAGTTTTCCAGCTTCCCCGACCTGGGGGAATATGCCGCGCTCCGTCCCATTGCCGCGCTCCTTGGCGAAAAGGTCGCTCGCTGCCGCGCCGTCTTCTACACCGTGTCGGTCAGCAACACGCCCAAGACGATCGACGCGGTGTTGGGCCTCAACCTCATTAAGCTGGGCTATGCCCGGCTGACGGTCGCGGGCGGCTCGCAGGACGAAATCACCCATGACGCCGCCCGCATCGCCTGCCCCCTCGTCATCGTCGACGAGGCCGACCGCCTGACCATAAAGTCGCTCGAACATCTCCGCGACATGGCCGATCGCCACGGCTTCGGGCTGATCCTGATGGGTATGCCGGGCTTGGAGAAGCGCCTCGCCCGCTATGCCCAGCTCTACTCGCGGATCGGCTTCGTCCACGAGTTCAAACCGCTTACCGAGACCGAAATGCGGCTGCTGCTCGCGACCCACGCCGGCGATTTCGGGATCAGCTTCGACCCGGCCCAACTCGACGCGATCGAAGCGCAGGCAGCCGTGATCCGCATCACGCGCGGCAACTTCCGGCTCATGGAGCGCCTGTTCGCGCAGATGCGGCGGATCATGACCCTCAACCGCGTCGAGGAGGTCACCGCTGACATCGTTCAGGCCGCGCGCGATTGCCTCGTCATCGGACCCGGCAACTGACAAATAGCGCGATCAGAACGCCGCCATTTAGCGCGAGCGTTTACACAGGATAAGATCCATACCGTTTCCGGAACCACTTTCTTGTTTCCTCTTCGAAATTGGACTGTGCTGATGAGTTTGAGCGATGGTGGCTTCGCTCATACACTACGCGCTACCAGGCCCCTGCCCGTTTCTTAGGCTTAACGTTGTAGCTCAAGACCCCGGGGGCTCAGCCTCCCTTCTCCGGTTCTTGCCGCTGCGCAAATCCCTCGATCTACCTGCCGCCGTCGTGTGGTCGCACGGCATCATCCAAAGACCTATTTAGGCCGTCATGACTAGCCAATCTTCGCCATAAGGCGCCCCGCCGCCCCCTGCTCTGCCGCGAGATTGCGATTATAAGCGAGCGGCATCCGCGGCGACTTCCACCGCAGCGCGTCCATGATGCCGGCCAAATCCTCCCCGCTGGCGAACAGGTCCTGATTGAGCCCGATCCGCGTCGAGTGCGCACTGATCCCCTTCAGCAACCGCGCCAGATCGTCCGCCGTCAAATCGGGCAGCGCGCCACGGTCGAACGCGCGGCCGATGATCGACCGAAAGATTGGTCCGATCGAGCCCGGGTGCAGCGCCACGGCGCCGATGTCATACTCGACCCGCGCCTTCACAGCGGGCTTGGACAGCGTCTTGCGCAGATCCCAGGTCTCCCGGCCCGAGATGCTGTCGATCGAACGACCCTTCACAGCCGCCCGCGCTTTGTAGCGCCGTACCTGCACCCGCCGGAACAACGGCCCCGCGTCGATCCCAGCGGCCTCTCTCCACGCCGCGACAGCCCGCACAGAGCGGGGCGACAAATAGGCTGTGGCTCCCTCGCCCTCCTGATCGCCTTTGCTTCGCGCGATGGCGAGGAGGCGCGCTTCGGGATCAAGCGCCTCGAGAATGTCATTGATGCTGATTGCGACGAGCTCCGATGCACGGAGCCCCGTGTCATAGGCCACCGACAACAGGGCTCGGTCCCGCAAGCCTGGCAGATCGCCCGCGCACGCCTCCAGCAAAGCTCGCACATTCAGTCCGCGAGGACTGTCGCGCTCCACGTCTCGCACTGGCCCCTTGAAGCGCAAGGGACGCGCCTGAGCCTGCGCGGTGCCCTTCTCGCGCCGGATCGCGCGTAGCCGCAGCTTCACGAGATCAGCCTGGGTGGGATCCTTGAGATCAAGCAGCTGATGGATCTTGGCGATCGACGCCTTGTAGCGGCCAAGCGAGGCGGGCTTGGCCCCCTGCCCTGCCCGCGCGTCGAGATAGTCGGCGACGATCTCGGGCGTGGCCGGCAGTGCAATCCGGTTGTTGCGCCGACACCACGCATCGAACGCCTCGACGTCGGACTTGAGCGCACGGATGCTGTGGGGCGATGAAGCGGCCTGATAGGCGGCGATCAGGCCCTCGTTGACGGTGATGCGCTCGCCGGCGCGCATCTGCACGATCGTCCACGCAAGGTCGGCCGGCGCCCTGATGTCGGCTGCCAAAATTGACGTCATCGACGCCTTCCGTGACAGGGTTCGCGTGCCATAATTGATGGCAATGCGGCACGCGCATTTACACGCCGCTGAATTGAACTACCTTCCCTGTCATGTCCGCGGTCCCTTCCTGGCGTGCTGGCTTCGAATTGGAGGTCATCCTCGGTGACCTAGGCGATCCCCGTTTCGAACGAGAACTACGTGAGGGTGAGGCCATGGACGAGGCTTCGCCGACCTTCTGCCGGGCCTTCGCGTCAAAATTGCGCGAGCTGACAGGACGATCTTGGTCAGCCCCCTCCAAATCCCCGAAGCGCCCCGGCTTCTACGTTGTCCCGGAATATGGGCTGGACCCATTGAATTGGCCGGAATGCCGCCTCGCCGGCGTGGAACTGTTGACTCCTCCGTTGCCCCTCGACGAAGCTGAGGCGGTCAGAACCGAACTCTACGAGGCAATCTACGAGATCGACGGCGATTTCAATTTCTTCGCCAGTGAACACACCGATGGCTGCGGTTGGCACATCAACATTGATGCCGGTGATGGCTACCGGCTCGATCCGGACCGCTTCATCCTCGGCGTCGATGAACTGCTGCTGCTCGCGAACAACGATCGGCTGTTCAGCCGCTACACTGGCCTGCAACGCCATGCTGTAGGCGTTCCGCTGCTGCGCCATCTGGCGCAAGATCCGGAAGGCAAGTTCCTACTCGGAACGGCCCTCGGCAATCTGCTCGATGCGAGTGCCGGACGCGACAAAGGCTACGCCGCCAACTTCGGCAAGCTCTTGAAGGGCTATCTCGAATTGCGCCATTTCAGCGCAGAGTCGTTCTTCAACGGCCCCCATCTCATCGAGCAACTCGAGCGCATACCCGCGGCCTTCGAGGTTTGGCCCGCCCACAGCCATCCCTTCGAGCAGGCCTTCCGCCACAAGTTCCTGCTGCTTTCGCGCTGGCTTGCCCGCATTCGCGCCAAGCTGGAGTGGAATCTGACCCACGGCCTGGTCGCCGCCGCGGGTCGCGTCCATTTCGCCGGCGAGCCGCTCGGCCACCTGATGGCCAATGGCCTGGTCGAGCTCAATCTCTACGGGCGCGGCGAACATGAGTATGTCGCCACCATCCGCGACATCGTCCTCGCCGATATTCCCGAAGCGGTCGCCTTGCTCGCGCTCGATCTTGCCGAGCTCTACAATCTCGGCGTCCGGCAGCGTGCCAGCAGCAACAAAGCGTTTCAGCGGGCAGTGCTCCAGCTGGCCGGACAACTGAGAAAGGCGCCTGGCCTTTCGAGTTCAGCGCAGCTGGACGAGCTGGCGAAGGTCGAGACGCTGCGACGGGCGATGCATCCGCAATTCTATGCGGCAACCAAGCCATAGAGCTACCCGCCCTCCCCTGTAGGCAAGTGTCCTACGCGGCCGTTCCTCCGTCGCTGTCGCGCAAGCGTCCCAGCACCCGTGCCGCCGCATTGTTACCCACGGCCAGTTCGCGCGCATAGCGTAGCGCGGTGGTTGGCGACGACCAGCGCAGGGCGAGGGCAATTCCAGACCCATCCTCACCCGCCGCGAACAGATCCTGGGTCAGCCCGACCCGGAACGAATGGGCGCTCAAGGCCCGAACGGTGTCGCCTTCCATCCCGGGCTCAAGCTCGACATGGCCGAGATCGATCGCCTCGAGCACCCGGCGGCGCAGGATCGCGACCACACCCTGGCGGGTGAGCGGCTTGGCGCCAATGTAGTGCCGCACGACCCGCTGTCCGGCAGGATCTGGCGGACTGGTCAGCACATTGATCCGACGAAACACCGGGCCTTCGCTGAGGCCACTTGCCAGCAACCAGGCCGACAGACGCGCCATGGTGTCACCCGACAGCCAGGCCAGAGCCCCCTCCCCCAGCTGGTCTGTCTTGGAATGCCCGATCTCGAGCCGGCCGCTGCTGTCACCCGCCTGCCGCAGATCGGCAACCTCGGTGCCCACCAATTCCGAGACCCTGAGACCCGCGTCATAGGCCAGGCTGATCAGCGCCGCATCCCGCAGACCAATGATGTCGGTGCCGCAGGACGCGAGCAGCGCTTTTACCGTCACCCCCTCGGGAGCCCCCTGCCCTTCGGCCATGGCTTCGCCAAGCCGCAGCGGCGCGGCCTGACGCTGGCGTTGCCGCTTGTCACGGCGGATCCCTTTCAGGGTATCGCGCACCATCCCGGCCTGCGTTGCCAGCGGCTCTTTCTCGCCAAACCCCAGCATGCGATGAACTCGGGCAATGCTGGCGATCCGCCGCGCGAGCGTCGCGGGCCTGGCAGGAGCGCGCGTGTCCGAACCCTTCGCCAGCCAGCGCAGGTAGTGGACGAGCGTTTCCGGCTCGGCGGGAACCGCAGTGGCAACCGGCCGGCGCGACTTGCACCAGGCGAGGAAGCACTTGAGGTCTGCGGTGATCGCGGCCTTGGTCGCTGGCGCCATCGCCGTGACCGCCGCCTCGAAGGCGACCGAACGGGCGCCGCGTGCGTCGATCAGCGGCGCGTAGCGGCGCAAGACCAGCTCGACCGAAGACGGGAACGGTTGATCAGCTGCGGCGAGCATCGTTGTTTCCGGCGGATTTCACCGAACCTTTTTGGGCAAAATCGGTCCTTTCGGCAACACCGATTTTACCATAATATCAGATTATGGAAATTCCGCGATTCTGACAGTCGGACAGATAGGATACCAAACTGCACATTAGGTAAACTTTGTGATTGACCCAGATTCCCGGCGCAGGTAGCCAGTTCGGAACAGCAGGCAGGAGGGTCATTCGCTTGAACAGCGCGATCGACGCCGGTCCCATCGCCTTCCGTATCGGCCAGATCGATGCGCTGGCCAAGTGCCTGCTCGCCTCGCATGCCTTCTATTCCCCGGAAATGCGCGCTTCGCTGGCGCTCCACTGGCTCTCGCGCGCCTGGGAGCAATACCGCCAGGACCGGGGGATCACCCTCGGGACCTCGCTGATCGGCGCCGAATGCGCCGCCGAGCGCAATGCATTCCTCACCCTGCTCGAACGCGCCCTGTGCCCCCGCGAAAAGCCGCTCACCCAAGCGATCCGGACGGTGCGCAAAATCGCCATCCGACCGATGGCCAGCGAGGCCGCCGACGCCGAGGCCATCGCCGCCGCGAGCACGGACGACCTCGATGCGGTGCTCGAAGCGCTCGGTCAAACCAAGCTGCCGCAGGCCCCGCTTGAACGGCTGCTCGCGCTCGTCGACCGGTTCCGCTATTCGAGCGGCGATGAGCGCGATGCCCTGTCGGCCACCGCCCGCACGCCGTGCTGGGCGATCAACCTGGCGGCTGTGGCGCTTGGGTCAGCCTTCCGGCTGAGCGAAAGCCCCCTGCCCTTCGTCGGCGTCGTCCAGCGCCGGCTGTTCCGCGCCGATCGTGACGCTGGCGAACGGCGCAGCGACGGCCGCGAAAGCCTGCTTGCCGCGCTCCACGGCACCGCCTGTGATGTGGCCCGCCCGCCGCGTGCGGCCGAGATTTTCGCGCGCGAGTTTCCGAGCCAGCGTTCGAACTCACGGCTTTACCTCGCCTGGATGCTGCTGTTCGGGCTTGGCGGACTGACCCCCGCGCAGCTCGCCCGTGCGCTCCCCGCCACCAAGGCGGGCGCCGCCAAGCTGCTGCGGCACCTCGAAGCCCGGCATCTGGCCCAAGCCCAGGGTCCCTTTGCGCCCTTTGTCTGCGCCATCACGATTCCCATGGCCCTGCCCGATTGGCGGCATGAGACGGTCTCCTAGGCGGCCTGGAGCACCTCTTCCCGACCTTGCCGGGCCCGCAGCGCACCATAGGCGCAGAGCAGGCTCAGCAAGTCAGGAGCGATCCAGTGCGAGCGCGGCGTGGCTTTGAAGGGGGCCTGCAGGCGATATGGCGGTTTCTGATCGGCCAGCCTGCCGCCGCCGGGCGTGGGCCGCTCGGGCAGAGCTTGCGACATCAGGGCCTCGAAACGCCGCGCGGCGGCATCGCGCCGACCATGCGCCAGGGCCAGCATGGCGATGCGAGCCGCTGAGAAATGGTACACATTCGCGGCGAACCGGTCCCGGTAGGCAGGGTCGATGGCCCGGTGCCTCTGCCATTCCGACTGCCGGACCAACTGGGCAAGAGCCGCGGAATTGCGCCGGATTGTCTTCTGCGATGGCCTCGCCACCGCAAGCGAGCGTTCGGCCAGAACCACCAAGCGCACCAATTGCGCCAACGCTAGCCGACCGCCCGGTTCGCCTGGCACTTTGCCCATATCGCTCAGTGGCAGGCCGTGCTCCTGGCACCGCCAGCTCGCCCGCAGGATCCATTCGCGCCGGATGAATTCGGGCTTTCCCGCCCGCCGCGCCTCGTACCAGCACCGTGCACAGGCATAGTGGCGCAATCCGCGCGGCAGCAGAGCGCTTGCCTCGCAAGCCAGAAATGTCGCCGAAATCCGCTCCTTCTCGCATTGCACCGCCCAAGCAAGCCGCTCGACCAGGCCATCAAAGGCCTCGTGCCACGCCGCGTCGAGGCCGCGGCTGCCGCGTGCCAGGTCCTGTCCGGCCAGCGCCGGTTCAATGCCGAGATGGCGGAAAAGCACGCTTCGGCTCAATTCATGCGCACTTCCGACCCGATCGATCCACGAATCGAAGCACTCGTCCGCGAGCGGGCGCACGCGGAATGCGAGCGGTTCCGGCTCGAGCCCGAGGGCGATCACCGCGACGGATGGTTCGGCAGCAGACCCGCCGCCTCGCGGATATCGGCGAACTCCACGCGTTCGCGGCCATGGCGGCGGGCGACCTTCTGCCCCCAATGCAGCAACCGCTTGAAATTGCCGGTAACCCCGAGGCTGTGACGCCAGAGAAATTCGGCGATTTCGGGCTCGGCGAGCCGCTCAGGCTCGATCAGCTGCATCCCCTGCCCCAGAACCCGGATCAGGCGCTGCGACGGCTCTCCCGGCGGCCAGGGATTGAGCCGCACGATGATCGAGCGATAAGCCAGTTCGACATCCTCGGCAAAGATGTCCGCCGCGACGTCGAGCCCCGCCACCACCATCGGCACATTGCCTTCGCTCATCAGGAAGCGGAAGGCGTCGAGCGTATCGCGCCGCGCCCTTCCGCCAGCGGTGAGGATCGCATGGACATTGTCGATCCCCACAAGCCGCGTCCTTTGGCGGCGCAACAGCTCGACGACCTTGAGATCGGCGATCCGGTGCGTCTTGCCGGTAATCGGCCAGCCCTGCTTCCACAGCAGCGTCAGGTTGATCTTGAGCGCGGTCGAACCCGAAGGGATCACCGTGCGCAGCATCGGTTCGTAACGCGCCTCGCCCCATTCCTCGGGTTCGGGAAAGTCGAGCGCAATCCGGCGCTGGGTCTCACGCAGGATCGAGGTCTTGCCCATACCCGACTGGCCGACCAGCAGGACGCAGGGTGGCCGCTCGTCGGGCTCGTCATGCGCCAGCTCGACAAGCGTCTCGACCGCGCGGCGCGCTTCCTCGAAATCGATCCAGAAGGCCGAATGTACGCTCATTTGCGCCACTTGAGCCAGTCATCCTGCGGCAGATCGGCTGCCGGGACCCAGCGAACCTCGGACCACTCGATCCGGCCTTTCGCTTGGGGCGAGTGCGATACCCCTTCCCGCTCCCGGCGCTTGCGTTCCTGCCGACTGCTGGCCGTGCGATGGCGGGCCGCGAGAACTTCGCGCCGCGCAGCCTCGATATAGCGCGCGGTCGCCGCCTGCGCGCCGTCAGCCTGGAACGCTGCCCCTTCGCGCCGCAGGCGTTGTCGTTCGGCTTCCCATTCGGGCTCGCTGACGTCGGGATAGTGGCCAACTGCCGGAAGGGTGACGAACTGGCCGTCGATCTCAGCGTAGACCTCCTGCAAGGTGCGCTCGTCGTGGTGCACGGCGATCTGCTGACCGATCCAGGGCGCAAGCACCGGATGCCAATAGCGGCGATGTAGGATCTGCACGCCATAAGCCTGCACTGTCCGCTGCCGCGCAGGCAGGAATTGACGGGTGAGATGCTCGACATCGAGGCAGGCCGGAAGTAGCGGAAGATGGCCCGAAACCGCCATTTTCCAGGCCTGCGCGGGGCATTGTCCCCCCAGCCCCTTGTGCGGCGCGTTGTGATAGATGGCGATCTGCAACAGCAGCCAGCGCTCGAACTCCGCCAGGGTCATCGCCGCCGCCATGCCGGCATCGTAGCCGTCACGCTGGGTCACATTTCCGCCGGTCGCACCCGGCAGCAGCCGCATCCTGCCAACCAATGTGCCGATCAGCCGCTCGATGTGCCCGCCAAAGTGCGCCGGACCACGCGGCCGGATATCGGGATCGATGCCATTGGCTAGGCAGGCACGCCTGAAGCTATCCGCCCGGTGCGGAGCGGCATGGTCGGCATGTAGACGGCGAAATTGCCCGTGCATCGGGTAGGAAACATCGACGCCCAGTTCCTCAAGCAGCGGTTCCTTGGGTAACAAGGCATTGGCCACCGCCCGGCCGCAGCGGAAGATTGAAGGGTCCCCAAAACTCACATAAAAGCCCAGAATACTGCGGGTCCAGACCTCCACCAACAGCGTAATCCACGGGCGGGCGAGTTCCTCGCGATGCGTGCTATCGACCAGAATCACGTCGGCGCGGGTGTGATCCATCTGGACCAGATCGAGCAGGCCGTCGCTGCGGTATTCTCCCGGATGCGGTTCGTGGGCGCTGCGTTGCTTCGAGCCCATGCTCGATTTTGCCCGCTGCGGCTCCGAAATCTCCCCGATCAGGCGGATCAGGGTGCGCTCGCTCGGGACCTCGTCCGGTGAGAAGCGGAACTCCCCATCCTCCGCAAGCAGCAATCCGTGGATTTCGCGGGCCGCCAAGGCCGCCGTTGGCGGCGGCTTTGCCAGGAATATCTCATGGGTGAGCCGCTCGATTGCCGCTTTTACCGGCGCGGCGATGCGGTGGCTGCCAATCTGGGGGCCGCGCGGTGTCGGAGCGAGGCTAGCGGCCACCGGGTTTGCGCGGAATCTTGCCGCCAACCGGCGTACCTGGCGCGCGCTGAGGCCTGTCGCAGCTGAAACTTCGGCTATGACCCGTGCGGATATCGATCCATCGAGTGGAACATGGTGCCTGAAGATCGGATATAGCTCGGCACCGGTCGCCAGCGCCTCGGTTGAGATGGCCTTCGCCGGCTGCGGCTTCCGCTCGATCACCCGCCCTCCCCTGGCCGGAAATCGACCCGTTCGATGACATCAATTCTGGCAGAGCGCCCGACATGGTTTTCCGGCCTGCCAGAATTAATGCTCCCGGAGTCGCACTAATGCATTGATATTGAGTGCATAAATTCGGTTGCCAGAAACTTTGGCAGCCGACATTCGCCGGCCTGCTCCCGCTGGTCGATCCCGCCGATCGCCCGACCGCGGACTTGCGCCCACCCCGCGCCATGGTCGCCGCTCTGCTCCGCGCACTCGGCCACAGCAGCTGGGCACCGCTGGCCTCGCTGGCCGTTGAAATGGGGCCGGCCCTTATGGCCTGGGCCGATGAGCAGGGAGAGGAGGATCACGGTTCACCCGGTCTCCTGTTGGAGGACGCCCGGGATCTTCTGGCAGCCTTGCCTGCACCAGCGAGCGCCCTCCCCTTCGACCTCTTGAGCGCTGTCCACCGCGCTGTCGCGTCAAGCCCGCTGTTCGCGCCCGGGGAGTTTGTGCCGACGCCGCTGCGCATCGGCGACTGGCGCGTGACCGTCGAACGGCCACCCTCCCCTTCCCCGCGCTGGGCGGTCGAAGTCCTGCTCGGCGAGCCCTTCCGCCGGGCTGGCTATTTGCCGCACGCGCTCCCGCTGACCGGGCTGCTGCGCCTCGACGCCCTGGACGGTGACAGCGAGGAATCGCGCGCAGGTCGGGCTGAAGCGCTCCTGCGCCTCGCCGAGGGGCTGGGAAAGGACGTTGGCGAGGCGCGGGCGCTGGCGGAGGACGCGATGCGGCTCGGCACCGACCGGCGCAGCACCTCGCGGGTGCCAGCGCTGTATGCGCTTCTGGCCGGGTTCGGGGCGATGCGCTCGGCGCAGGTGGAACGGCTGCTCGGCGTCTCCCGCCTCGGCCTGCGCAAGATGCTGTCCACGCTGGAGGAGGACGGGTGTGTCTCACGCACCACGATCGGTGGGGTTCACCTTTACAGTGCCGCGAGGCCGAGGTCCGGAATCGAGGCCCCTCCCCTGCCCGCCTCCCCGTTCACGCCCGACGCGCTGGTGGAATTTGATGCGGCCATGGATGAGGTGGATGCCTTACTCTCACGACTGAGGCCGAACGATCCATGAGAACTGCCCCAATTGGCGTTAGCGTACCATGTCCAGCGTATCCCAGTCATTGAGCGTCTGCCTGATGTATCGCCTCAGGTTGCCACGAAAATTGCGTTGCGAAACGGGGATCCAAAGCAAGTCTACTTTGGTGGAGGTGCGGGTCGAGGTTGAATGGACAGCGCCCTCCCTTTCTCTCTCATAAAATAGACATTTTCAGAATCCGCCGCAGGCGCATGCGTTAGAGGGGTTAAGCCTTATAGTTAGAATGTTACTGGGTTTGAGGCTCGCAGAAACTGCCGGAATTTGGGCGATTCGCTGCCTGTGGATAGAATCCAATAACACGACGATTAAAGCCTGATAACACGATGGCGAGATTCTAATAACACGACGCTGGGGATCTGATAACACGACGGGTAGATCGGGAGGTGTGGATAAGTCTCTGCCGGTGAGTGTGAGAACTACCCCATAGCGCAGAGGTTAGTGTTCCGATTCGCTTTTGGCCTGCAGACCCCAAACCTATAACTACCTCCGCCGGGCCGGTTGTCGGTTCGAGCGTGTTATCGGGAATGTGACGTACCCGGTCCATCGTGTTATCGGGAATGGATATTCTCCTTCGCCACTCTGCTGTCAATTTTGCAGGCTGATCTATAGAATATCGAGGGGCCTTCTGTCCTTGCTCTGGTTTGAAGTTGTTTGCTTGGCGAGTGTGGAAATTGGCCAGGTTGGGGTAGTTTTCCGGATTGATTGCCTGGCTATCGGACGTGTTTTTAGAATCGTGGAGCCGACGTTCTGAAGCGTTCAGGTCGTCAGATTGTGGGGGATTCCCGTAGGCGTTGGCCTTCGTGCTGGTCCGTCTGAGCGATTCCCGAAAACACGATGCGGTGCACGCCGATGGCGGTACAGTGCAGACGATGCCAATCGACATCTGGCACCGGGACCGCATGGTAGTTTGTGTTGTAGTCCCTGCCCTGCTCGTAGCTGATACCGACAGAGACCTGATGCTTTGACCTATCTCGAGCGGTGGGTGGAAGAGGTGTCAGAACCCAGGCAGTGTGTGCTTGTTACGCTCGTGGTGTTTCTTCATGAAGCCGTAGAACCGCTTGGAATAGTTCCGCGGCATCTCGTTAGGATTGCTGTTCAGGAACGCGTCGAACTGCTTGATTAGGACGTCCAGATCCCAGCCAGGGCATTCGGTTTTGATCGCGATATAGGTCTCGGGGTCGAGCACCTCATGCGCCCGTCCACCGCGCCGGCGTGGCGTGGTAGCGGCTTTTGCCGCGTAGGCTGGGTCATGCGGGTCTTGGCTCGGGTTCGGATCGGCGACTTTGAGGTTCGAGATGGCGCGTTGCACCAAGGCATGCGTGAGGCTCGGGTCAACGAGGTCGTCTGCCGCTTGGATGGCTGACGGCTGAAGCGGTTTGTCCGCGTCGGGATGCTTTGGATTGGTCGTGCGACGGGCAGGGGAGGGGGTATCTCCACGCTTCACCGATGACACTTCGCGATGCCCATCCATGTACCGGCGCATCACCATCTTGAGTTTCGGGCGTGGCGTCTCTGCGCCGATCACTTCCAGGTTGATCTCAGGCAGGCTGTTCGCGCGCGCCAACTCGAGGATTTTGTTCTTGAACGAAGGAAGGGAGCTCTCGCTTCCGCTCTTCTGGTGCAGCGTCTCGAAGCCGATGGTGAAGCCTTCGGCACCATTGCCGCCCGCATGTTTGCGGCTCGCGCGATAAAGCCATTTGCCGAGACCGCTCGTGATCTCGAAATAGAGCGGCGAGATCGCAAGGACATTGCGCTTGTCCATCACACCGTCGAAGAACCACTTCGACAACGTAATCTCCATGCCGAGTGAACGCTGCGTGCGCTCGTCTACTAGATGAGTGTAACTGTCGATCCATGAGAACGTGGTCTCACGGGTTTTGGAGTTGGCCCGGATGTTCGTTTTTATCGTTGTGGCCTGAAGTCGATCTAGCGCTCCAATAAGGCGCTCGTAAGCGCGCCCGCTAACACCCCAGCAAATCCGTTTCAGCAGATCCCCGGGCTGAAGACGAATTGTCGGCGACAGGTCATTCTCACCCCGTTCACGCAGCTCGTTCAGATGAGATGCGAGATAGATCATGATATCAGCATCCCAGATCGTCGCCATGCCGTATTCCGGGTTTGCCGACACATGGACGGTGACCTGCTTGTCTGGACTCACGTACTCAATGGGTTTGATCCGCTTCTTCTTCGATAGGCTGAAGAAGGGGCGTTGCATCGTCTCCTGATAATCGCGCAGCGAAACATCGCTGAAGTCAGGCAGCGTGAAGAACATTTCGAATTGGACGCGCCGACCACCCGGTACTGCGGCCTGGGTCTTCGCCTTCCGGTCGCTCATGGCTTGTCCCACGCGTGGGACAAGGAGGGTAAAGCTTTGAAAATAGGGAGAAAAACCCCATTTCTTAGAGTGGGAAATCTCGTGCTATTCCTGACGGCAACAAGTCCCATCAGCGACCGGCTCTTTTCAAGATCTTGGCCCTCTCTATGAGTGGGCGAATAGCCTCAAGGATATCATCCGCGGACAGATCAGTCGGGTTGATGGTGATGGTCAGGCCTCGCGCTCGGTCACGGTCGACCTGACCAATCGTGGAGCCTTTGGCTTCGATGGTAGCCTTCTGGTGGCGAGTTCCCCGGCTTGTCGTAGTCGACTTGATCAGTCGCGCAACGACCTCGGCGCCGCCAATAGGCTCCTCATCCCCCGATTGCCGAAAGCTCTGTTCCGCAGCGATGTCTTTGGCCGCTGCCTCCATCTTCTCCCGCATTGCCGGAGTGCGAATGAGTGGAAGAAGCTTATCGCCATGGCGCACTTGGAGGTCCATTGGCGAATTGAACGCGCTGACAATCGATTGCGGGATTTCCGTGAGGCCGATGTATCTCGACAACATGGATCTCGACAGCTTCACCCGATCGGCCAAACGGGCCTGCACGCCATCATAATAGGCGTCGACCGCAGCTTTGTAATTCGCCCCACGTTCAAGATCGGAAATGTCTTCACGCTCCCGGTTCTCGATGTCCGCAAGCCTGAAGGCCGCCTCGTCGTCGAGATCCTCGATGATCGCGACAAGCTCGATATCAGGGTAGTGGTTCGCGTTGAGCCAGGAGATGGCCCAATGGCGACGCGTCCCGATTACAAGCTCATATTCGAGCGCAGCATTCTTCACGCGCCGAACGACGACCGGTATCCGGTTGCCATTCTCGGCCTGGATCGAATCGATTAGGCTTCGGACGCGATCTTCAGTCAGCAGGGCATAGTCCCGGGCATTTCCCGGCCAGATTGAACATTCTGATGGCTTCAGCCGGATGGTGGGGCGTTTCACCATCCGGGCAGCTTCGGTGAACCCCTCCAACCGCCGCGCGGTGAAATTGCGGGCTGCTCCACTGTGGCCGGCATCCGTCTGCTCGACTGTAGGCTCGGTTGTGGGCGCTGGCGCTGCCAGAGCTTCGCTGATCGCTGAACGCCGGCTCATGCTGCTGCGCTCGTGACAGTGTCGCTCGCACGTCCGGAGATACTCTGCGACGGCCACTGCTCGCGAATCTGCTGGAGAACTTCTCCGAACACGGAGTCGAGATTATCACGGCACCGTTGATAGGTGGCGTGCGCAGCCGATGGCTTGCTCTCGTAAATCGACCTGAAAGCCTGGGTCGCGTTCTTGATCTCTTCCGATGCCAGAATAGGCTGGCTCAGTAGGAAGTTCGCATAAGTTGCCTGCATCATCTTCCACATGTCGGCTTCACCAGGCTTGCTTGGCGTGTAGGCAGAACAAACTACACGAATAAAGCCATAATCCACGGGCGTACCATTCTCTTCAAGGATCTCGATATTGTCAGCGATTGTATCCATGAAGTGAATGGTCGATAAATAATCGAGCTGCCGAGCTGGGACGGGGACAAGAAGCCCTGTCGCAGCGGCCATCACGTTCAGCCCCAGAAAGCCCATCGCTGGCGGTGGATCCAGCACGATGACATCGAAATCTTTGATGATATCCTGAATGCCGATGCGAAGTCTCTGCAAACCCTCGCGGACTGCCTGACCGCCCTCGCGCAACGTCGCTGTCAGATCCCATTCCGCGTCCTGAAGCCCAAGACTTGAAGGCACGATTTTGATCGTCGGCCAAGCCGTGTCGTGAATGGCTTGACGGAAATCGTCAAAGGTGCTGCGCGGCGAGAGGAAATTGCCGAGCGTCTTGTCTTCATCGAAAAGGGTTTCGGGCTGAATATCGAACATCGTCGTGGTCGAAGCCTGCGGGTCGCAGTCGATGACCAACACGCTATATCCATGAAGAGCCAAATAATCTGCGAAGTGCTTGGTTATCGTGCTCTTACCCACACCACCTTTGAAATTTTGCACGGCCACCACGACAGCATCTTCATCAGTGGCTTTGCCTGGATGAATGTGGAGAGCCTCGCGGATCTTAGTCAGATCCTCAAGCGTGTAATAGCGCCGGCCATTACCCAATTGCTTTGGCGGCGAGAGCCGACCTTCCTTCTCAGCCTTCGCCAAGGCTTCGGGGGTACGCCCGACCAGCTCCGCTGCTGCCGTAGGGCCGAATGTGAGGTCGAGAACCTTGCGGTCTTCCGGTTTGAACACGACCGATTTTACGCGGTCGCGCATCATCTCACACGAACGGGTCATCGTCCGAAGCGTGTTCACGGTATATGACATCTTCGGGTGCCTCCCTTCGAATCAAGACAATTTGATCCAGTTTGTGTTTCATGAGCAAAAATAAGCGCAAAAGTCAAACCAGCGCTTGGAGTGACGCATGATCCCCTAATCGGGACGAGTGGAGCTCGTCGATCGGGAACCGGCTATCCATTCAGATTGTACGACCCAATGACTGATGGAGCGCTTTTGGAGGTACTCTTGGGGCGAACCACTCAGGAGGCGAGGCCGGGAGGGACGCAGCGAACGTGAGGGGCAACGTTGCCGTTGTTCATTACTCATGATATCTGTACCTAGATAGCTACCTAGGAGTCGACGGTGACCGCAATCTTTAGCTCGCAGGAATTCAACCAAAATCCGGGTCGCATCAAAAAGGCAGCTGAAGATGGGCCGGTCATTGTCACCGAACGCGGCCAGCGCAAGCTTGTTATACTGAACTGGGCGGAATACGAGGCGCTGTCAGCCAGCGCGCCGAATATCGTCGATTTGTTCTACGATCCCGAAACCGCAGACATAGACTTCGAAGCCGTTCGCTTTAGTGGCTTCAGCAAGGCTTAAGTGTGGGATGAATAAATGTATCTGCTTGATACCAATGTGATTACCGAACTCCGCCGCGCTGGTAACGGAAAAGCTGATCCTAACGTAACATCTTGGCTACAAAAGCAAAACGCCGTCGAACTCCACATCTCCGTCATTAACCTCTTTGAGATGGAAATGGGTGTCTGTCGCCTTGAAAGGAAAGATCCTGTCCAAGCGGGTGCGTTGCGCCGCAGCCTCTCGAAGGTATTCTTACGAGCCTTTGGTAACCGCATCCTCGATATTACGCCGGATATCGCAACCAAAGCTGCGTCGCTACATGTTCCGGATCCGCGGGCCGAACGCGATACGTGGATAGCAGCGACGGCAATTATTCACGAGTTGACAGTGGTCACACGCAATGTCGCCGATTTTTCCCATGCCCCGGTCCAGATTCTCAACCCTTGGGATCAAGGGAAGGGGTGATTGTTCGTTAGGGAGGCGAGCCGGAACCCAGCGCCGCTTAGAGGGGAACCCAGCTCCGGCTGCTTGACGACTTCCAACTTTGGTTCTCCCGCAATCAAAGCTCGCCGCCGCATGCCAGGCCCTGCACGTATGAAACGAACGCAGTTGGAGGGTTCGAAAAACTCTGGCGCTTGTCGGCCTGACCTGATTCACTGCCCTTGCGGATGAGCGGAGGCGATGATGGCGGGACAGCCCGGTTTCTTTGATCTTTCGAACCGGTACGAGGCCTTGAGCGCAGCGGGTGATCCGTTGGAGCGTCTGTCCGGGGTGGTCGACTTTGAGGTTTTCCGGGGGCCATTGATCGCCGCTCTGCGCCGCAGTGTTCGTGGCAAAGGCGGGCGGCCGCCGTTTGACCCGGTGATGATGTTCAAAATTCTGGTGCTGCAGGCGCTCTATTCGCTTTCGGACGAAGCGACGGAATTCCAGATCAAGGATCGCTTGTCGTTCCAGCGCTTCCTGGGCCTTGGGCTCGATGGCACGGTGCCGGATGCAACGACGGTGTGGCTGTTCCGCGAGCGCTTGGTGCAAGCCAAGGCAATCGACAAGCTCTTCGCCCGCTTCGATGCCGCACTGACCGACCGGGGCTATCTCGCCATGGGCGGCCAGATCATCGATGCTACCGTTGTGCCTGCCCCCAAGCAGCGGAACACCGACGAGGAGAAGGCAGCGATCAAGGACGGCCGGATCCCGGAGGCATGGAAGGCAAAGCCAGCCCGGCT
The DNA here is from genome assembly GCF_005145025.1 of Novosphingobium sp. EMRT-2. Taxonomy (NCBI): domain Bacteria; kingdom Pseudomonadati; phylum Pseudomonadota; class Alphaproteobacteria; order Sphingomonadales; family Sphingomonadaceae; genus Novosphingobium; species Novosphingobium sp. EMRT-2. Next base: position 77,660 of record NZ_CP039699.1, read on the forward strand.
CCGTCAGAAGGATCGCGATGCCCGCTGGAGCGTGAAGTACACCAAGGCCAAGGTGAAGGAGGGTGCCGATCCCAAGGCCTTCAAGCCGGTCGATCTCGCCATCCCGATGTTCGGCTACAAGAACCACATCGGCATCGACCGGGCTCACGGGTTGATCCGGACCTGGGATGCCAGTGCCGCCAATGCCCATGACGGCGCCCGGTTGCCTGACCTGATCAGCACGAACAACACCGGTTCGGGCGTCTGGGCTGATACCGCCTACCGGTCGAAGAAAAACGAAACCTTTCTCGAGAGGGGCATGTTCAAGAGCCACATCCACCAGCGCAAACCGAACCGCCGTGCCATGCCCGAGCGTGTCGCCAGAGCCAATGCGAAGCGATCGGCCATCCGCTCGGCAGTCGAACACGTCTTTGCCGGGCAAAAGCACCGCATGGGCCTGATCGTGCGCACCATCGGCATTGCCCGCGCCCGCATCAAGATCGGCATGGCCAACCTTGCCTATAACTTCCAGCGCCTCGCATGGCTTGAGGGGCGTACTGCGCCCGCGTGACCCAAAAACCGGCCCACGCAGCCGGCTCCGCCAAGAAAATAAGCAGATCAGCAACCCAAGCCTGGAGCTCGCCACCCGCTCCTGTGCCATCACATCGCAATTACGCCAAAATCAGACGGTTCTTCGAGGTGTCCAGTTCGCTTCAATGAGCGACTGGCGATCCACCATTTGGCGCTGGTTTGCGCGGTAAGGTGTTGCAGGAAATCCCTGCCGACCCCGGCCTTGTGCAATTCTATGAGCCGCTTCGTCCGAATTGTGGTGGCCCAGGCTATCTGCCGGAAACTCCCCGACAGATCAGGTAGCTGGCATCCGCCAAGTTCCGCGACCGCGGCTTGGAGTCTCTCCTCCCGGACCCGAGCTTCACATTCCGCGCATCTCTGTCGGGATAGTCTTGCGGCTTCCTGGTCAAGATCCGCGGCAAAATGGCCAAGCACGTCATGAACCTGTGCATGGCCGCAAGAATGTCTGACGCTTACACCCATATGGCATTTCCCCTGTCGAAGACCCGGGGCATGCTGAAAGGAGCCGGTCGTGTGAAACAAATACTTTGAATCAATGGCGCCTTATTGATTCAAATTCCCTCACTGTGACTTAGCTGGCGCAGTACGTACCCATGTCAAACGGGACGCTGCCACAATCAAGCAGCAATCTTTTGGAGGTCCGGCGGCAGACGGCCTTCCGCCAGATGAAGTTGCAACGACGGCCAATCGGAAAAGCCCCATAAATCCGGTTCCTCGACACCCATAATCTTGTCGCCATCGAGACTGTCCTTGATGGTGACGATTTCGGGCGGACAGTAGCATTTGTCGCGCGTGGAATAGAAAGCGCAAGCCCGCGGCCGCGAATTGCGGCGTGCGTTGTCGAGCACCATGCCAAGCCGGTTGCTGCGCAATCGGACCAGCATGCCGACAGGGAACACACCGATGCTTTGCATGAAGACGAACAGCAGCTCCCGGTCAAAATGACCTTCCCAGCTCCACATGGCGGCGAGCGCTTCGGCAGGCGACCACGCCTTCTTGTACGCCCGATCCGACGTCAACGCGTCATAGACGTCGCAGATCGCGCCCAGTCTCGCCGCAAGGCTGATTTCGTCGCAGGACAGACCGAAGGGGTAGCCCTTTCCGTTGACCTTCTCGTGATGGTGCAGACAGACGTCGAGGGCGGCTTCCGACATCTCCGTAACCGCGGCTAGAAGCTGATGGCCCTGCCGGGGGTGGTCCTTGACCAGCGCGAATTCCTCGTCGGTCAGCCCGCCTTCCTTGTTCAACACCGGTTCGGGCACGCACATTTTCCCGATGTCGTGCAGCAGGCCCGCAAGGCCGAGATCGCGCGCGGTGTCGGCATCAAGGCCCAGCTGATGCGCGGCGTTGACCATGAGGGTGCATACCGCGACCGAATGCAGGTAGGTGTATTCGTCCTTGTTCTTCAGGCGAATGACATTGAGCAGGGCGTTCCTGTTGCTGGTCACGGACCGACTGATGTCGTCGACGATATCGACGACCTGCGTCACGTGCGGCGCCCGACCCAGCCTCGCGGCATGGAACACGCCTACCATGACCTGCTTCGAGCGCGATACAAGGCGTTCCGCCTTCTTGCGATCGGAAGCTCTCGTGTCGCTCCGGGGAGTATCCCAGTCGGGCAGGGGGGCACTCCAGGCGACAGCGCGCGGGGTGGCGCGATTTTGCCTGGCGGGCGCCTTTGTCGTCACGCTCTGATCGCTATCCCCGCTTTCCGGCGAAACACCGCGTTCGTCATCGATCAGGACATGGGAAACGCCCGAAGCGTGGATCTTCTCCACGTCCGAGCCGGTCTCGATCAGGAATTTCGAGCGCCAGAACGGGTGGAGGAACCATGACCCCCCGAAACCACATATAAACATGCCGATACGAACCTGGTCTCGTTCGATACGACGGATCATGGCGTCTGATGTCCCCGGATATGGCTGCGTCCTTGAGGCGCTCCGTAATGGAGGAATTTACCGGGACAGGGATTAAGTGAATCTTACCTCCTGAACGGGAACGGGGTTCTCGTCCGGGCGCGCTCCGACACAGGGAAGCAGGAAAGGAAAGAGGGGAAGGAGATCGGCGGCCGAGAGAGGCCGCACAGAAAGGTCCGCATCCCATGCTTCACGCACTTTCGTCCCCATCACAGCACTCCATTCGCCTCATTGCTGCAGCCAGGCAGCTTGCCGATCGCCTTTGTCCATCCTCGCGCATCGGGCGGGATGACCTCAACGCCGCGATGGTCGATGCCTTCGGCTGCTCGGCCTCCAGCGGTGCATGGACACAACGCGACAGCTTTGTTGCCGCCGAGATCGCGACGATCCTACGTTCACGCGAAACGGCCCTGCCGGAAGAAGGCGCGGCGTGCCTGATGGCACTGGATGCATTGGCAAGCCTGCTGCCGATCCAGACCGTCCGCAGCGAAGAGCAGATCGCTCACCAGCATTTCTCGACCCCGCTCTCGCTGGCATGGCTCGCCGCGCGGATGGCAATGATCGGGCCAGACGATAGCGTCCTCGAACCCAGCGCCGGGACCGGCATGCTCGCGCATTGGGCAGGGGAGGGGAGGGCGCTCCACCTCAACGAGCTTGATCCGGTCCGTGCAGAGATCCTGCGCCAACTGGACACCTCGAAGAACCGTCTGATTTTGGCGTAATTGCGATGTGATGGCACAGGAGCGGGTGGCGAGCTCCAGGCTTGGGTTGCTGATCTGCTTATTTTCTTGGCGGAGCCGGCTGCGTGGGCCGGTTTTTGGGTCACGCGGGCGCAGTACGCCCCTCAAGCCATGCGAGGCGCTGGAAGTTATAGGCAAGGTTGGCCATGCCGATCTTGATGCGGGCGCGGGCAATGCCGATGGTGCGCACGATCAGGCCCATGCGGTGCTTTTGCCCGGCAAAGACGTGTTCGACTGCCGAGCGGATGGCCGATCGCTTCGCATTGGCTCTGGCGACACGCTCGGGCATGGCACGGCGGTTCGGTTTGCGCTGGTGGATGTGGCTCTTGAACATGCCCCTCTCGAGAAAGGTTTCGTTTTTCTTCGACCGGTAGGCGGTATCAGCCCAGACGCCCGAACCGGTGTTGTTCGTGCTGATCAGGTCAGGCAACCGGGCGCCGTCATGGGCATTGGCGGCACTGGCATCCCAGGTCCGGATCAACCCGTGAGCCCGGTCGATGCCGATGTGGTTCTTGTAGCCGAACATCGGGATGGCGAGATCGACCGGCTTGAAGGCCTTGGGATCGGCACCCTCCTTCACCTTGGCCTTGGTGTACTTCACGCTCCAGCGGGCATCGCGATCCTTCTGACGGAGCCGGGCTGGCTTTGCCTTCCATGCCTCCGGGATCCGGCCGTCCTTGATCGCTGCCTTCTCCTCGTCGGTGTTCCGCTGCTTGGGGGCAGGCACAACGGTAGCATCGATGATCTGGCCGCCCATGGCGAGATAGCCCCGGTCGGTCAGTGCGGCATCGAAGCGGGCGAAGAGCTTGTCGATTGCCTTGGCTTGCACCAAGCGCTCGCGGAACAGCCACACCGTCGTTGCATCCGGCACCGTGCCATCGAGCCCAAGGCCCAGGAAGCGCTGGAACGACAAGCGATCCTTGATCTGGAATTCCGTCGCTTCGTCCGAAAGCGAATAGAGCGCCTGCAGCACCAGAATTTTGAACATCATCACCGGGTCAAACGGCGGCCGCCCGCCTTTGCCACGAACACTGCGGCGCAGAGCGGCGATCAATGGCCCCCGGAAAACCTCAAAGTCGACCACCCCGGACAGACGCTCCAACGGATCACCCGCTGCGCTCAAGGCCTCGTACCGGTTCGAAAGATCAAAGAAACCGGGCTGTCCCGCCATCATCGCCTCCGCTCATCCGCAAGGGCAGTGAATCAGGTCAGGCCGACAAGCGCCAGAGTTTTTCGAACCCTCCAACTGTTCCTGACCGCTTCCGTCACAACCCATGATGCCGCCGCGATCCGGCAACTTGGCATTCGCCCAAGCGTCGTCCTGATGAACCCACCGTTCGCACGCAACGCCGCCGGCAAGGACGACCCGCTTGCCGCCGCGCGCCACATCGCTGCGGCGCTTGCCGCGCTGCGCCCCGGCGGGCGGCTCGTCGCGATCATGCCCGATGGCTTTTCCGGACAAGGGCGCAAGGCCGAAGTCTTTGCCCGCGCCCTGCAGGGCTCCACTGTCGCGGCGCATTTCCGTATCGAGGATGCCTTCCGCAGCCATGGCACGCGCGTTGCCATCCGCCTGCTGGCGATCGACAAGGTTCCGGGCAACCTCAACACGACTGTCGTCCAGCGTCCAAAACTCGGTGACCTGCTTGCCTTCGTGACCGCTATGCCGCCGCGCGCGGTTTGTCCCGCTGACGACGTTTGCGCGACAGCGTCTGTACCGATCCCTGAGCGCGCGGGGCAGGGCAAAAGCCTCTTCAAGGCCTTCGGCAGGCGGGCCTCGGCACCCGTTTCGGTGCCGGTGGCCGACCGCTGCCCATCGGCGGATGCGCCGAACTGGGTCGACGTACAATGGAAACCCGTGGCGGCCCATGGCCCTGACGTCGCCACGACGGATGTCTATGCCGCCTGGCGGCCCCAGCGGATCGCGTTCGAAGGCGCCGCAGACCATCCCGCCGCTCTTGTCGAAAGCGCGGCCATGGCCTCGGTCCTGCCGCCGCTGCCTGCCTATGTGCCCCGGCTTCCCCGGTCGGTCATGGAGAACCAGGTTCTTTCCGCGGCCCAGCTCGAGACGGTCACCCATGCGCTCGATGCCACGTCGCGCGATTTGCCCGGCCGCTATGCCGTGCCGGAAAAGGGGCTCGAACTTGTCCCGCATGCCGAAGGCCAGATCTACCGGCAGGGCTTCTTCCTCGGTGACGGCACCGGGGCGGGGAAGGGGCGTCAGCTTGCCGGTATCCTGATGGATCAATGGCTGCGCGGGAACCGCCGCCACATCTGGCTGTCCGAGAACGCCAGCCTGCAGGTCGATGCGATACGCGACTGGGAAGCGCTGGGAGGCATGGCCCTCGACATCCAGTCCATGGCGAAGTTCCGGCCCGACGCCCGGATCACGCTCAGCGAGGGTATCCTGTTCCTGAGCTATGCCACGCTGCGCAATGCATCGGGTGGCAAGACCCGGTTGCAGCAGCTGCTCGAATGGTGCGGACCCGACTTCGAGGGATGCATCCTGTTCGACGAGGCGCATGCCATGGGCGGCGTCGCCGGCGGGGAAGGGCGGTTTGGCGCCACCAAGGGATCGCTGCAGGGCCTCGCCGGCGTCGAACTGCAGAACCGCCTGCCCCGCGCCCGCGTGGTCTATGCCTCGGCGACCGGCGCCACGGACATCAACAACCTCGCCTACGCCGTCCGTCTCGGCCTGTGGGGGGAGGGGACGCAGTTTCCCGACCGGACATCGTTTACCGCGCGGATCCGCGAAGGCGGCATTGCCGCCATGGAACTGGTCGCACGAGAGCTGAAAGCGATGGGCGTCTATACCGCCCGCTCGTTGTCCTACGCCGGCGTCGAATACGATATCCTCGAACACGCGCTCACGCCCGTCCAGATCGCGGACTTCGATGCCTGGAGCGAAGCCTGGTCGGTGATCCACCGGAACATGGAATCGGCGCTCGCCGCCTCCGGCGTCACCGATCCGCTCGAGGGCAGGACGCTCAATGGCCCGGCGCTCGCCGCCGCGCGCAGCCGGTTCCAGTCCTCGGTCCAGCGCTTCTTCGGCCAGCTGCTGCTCGCCATGAAGCTGCCCACCCTGTTGCCGGCGATCCAGTCCGCGCTGGACAATGGCATGTCCGCGGTCGTCCAGTTGGTCTCGACCTCCGAAGCCCTGCTCGACCGGCGGCTTGCCGATCTCGATGCGCAAGAGCGGGCGGAGCTTGCCATCGATCTCAGTCCCAGGGAACTTTGCCTTTCCTACCTGCAGAACGCGTTCCCGACGCGGGCGATGGAAAGCTATGTTGACGAAGACGGCAATATGTTCTCGCGCCCCATATCGGATGCCGATGGCCATCCCGTTCATTGTGCCGATGCGCTGCGCCTGCGCGACGACATGATCGAGATGCTCGGCGCGCTCCCGCCGATCGCGCCGGCGCTCGACGCCATCATCACCCGCTTCGGCGCCGACGCTGTGGCCGAGGTGACCGGGCGGACCCGGCGCCTGCTGACGCTGCCCGACGGTTCCCAGAAGCTGCAGTCACGCTCGGCAGCCGCCGGCGTTGCCGATGCCAACCTGTTCATGGCCGGCAGCAAGCGCATCCTGGTCTTTTCCGATGCGGGCGGGACCGGGCGATCCTACCACGCGAGCCTGGCGGCGGCCAACCAGCAGCGCCGCGTCCATTTCCTGCTCGAGCCCGGATGGCGCGCCGACAAGGCGATCCAGGGCCTTGGCCGCACCAATCGCACCCACCAGGCCTCGGCGCCGATCTTCCGTCCGGTCACCACCGATTGCCGGGGCGAACGCCGCTTCATCTCGACGATCGCCCGCCGGCTCGACGCGCTCGGCGCCCTGACCCGCGGGCAGCGCCAGACCGGTGGGCAGAACCTGTTCGACCCGGCGGACAACCTCGAATCCGAGTACGCGAGGGAAGCCCTGCTGCAGTGGTATCGGCTGCTGCATGCCGGCAAGCTGACCTCCTGCCAGTTCGCGTCGTTCTGCGAGCGCACCGGGCTGCGTCTCGAACACGAAGGCAGCCTGGTCGACAACCTTCCTCCCATCCAGCGCTGGCTCAACCGCATCCTGGCGCTGCCGATCGCCCTGCAGAACGCCATCTTCGACGAGTTCCTCGGCCTGGTCGAAGCGCGGATCGAGGCGGCCCGCAAGGCGGGCACGTTCGATGCCGGCGTCGAGACGGTCGTGGCCGACCGGCTGACCGTCGCCGAGCGGCGCACGCTGCTCGAACGCGATGGCGCCGCGATCACCGAGCTGCTCACCATCGAGGCGCAATGGGCGGTGCGTTGTCCGGACATTGCCGGGATCATGGAGCGGGCAAGGAGGGCAGGGGGCTCGGCCCGCTTCCTGCGCAACGGCCGCTCGGGCAAGGTCGCCCTGCTGGTGCGAACCCGTTCCCGTCTTACGGATGACGGCCTCTCGATTAGCTGCTACGCGCTCCATCGTCCCGGTGGCCGCAGCGTGATCACCGATCCCGATCTTGCCGAAAGCCACTGGGACGACCTGTCGGCGGAGAGCTTCGCCCGGCTCTGGCAGGCCGAGTGTGCGGATCTCGAGGCCCGGCCCCAGACCGAGCGGTTCTTCCTCGCCACCGGTCGCCTGCTGCCGATCTGGAACCTGCTGGGCGACGAAGCGCAGGTGCGACGCCTGGTGACGCAGGACGGGCGCTCGCTGCTTGGCCGCATCGTTCCGGCCGGGACCGTCAATGCCTTGCTCGACAAGCTGGGCCTGGGCGGCGCCGTCCAGCTCACCACCCAGGAAATCGTCGAGGCCGCGCTGTCCGGAAAGGTCGTGCCGATCGATGCGCGGCAGGGCCTGTCGCTCAGGCGTTCGCGGGTCAACGGCGAGGCCCGTCTCGAGATCCTGGGCTTCGAGGCCCGGGCGCTCCCCGCCTTGAAGGCGAAAGGGTGCTTCACCGAGATCATTCAGTTCCGCACGCGCCTCTTCCTGCCGGTCAACGATGCCGACCGTATTGTCGGGGAGATCGCTGCATGAGTGGCTTTCGCTGCCAGGTCTGCGGCCGGCGCAAAGCCCTGCGCAAGGACGGCACCGTCGTGCATCATTGTGCCAGAGGACCGCGCTGTCCCGGCAGCGGCTATCCGCCGATCGAGCACGATGACGCGCGGCTCATCGCCTATGCCGCCGCAATCGAACGGGCGTTTCGCAAAGCCTGCGAGGCCGTGCGGCGTCTCGAGGAGCAGCGCGCCAACCGGATCGATCCCGCGCTCATCATCCGGCGCGGGCTGCTCGCCGGCCAGAGCGTGCGGATCGGCCGACGCCTGCGCCGGCATCGCGACTGGCCCGAACGCTACCGCCGCTCCATCGCCCGGCAGATGGAGCGCCATGGTTATGCCTGGGCCGATCCGCCGCCGGTGTACCTGGTGGAGCGGGGCGAGGCACTATGAGCGCCTGCTTGTACGCATCCGAGCCATGGTCGGAACCATTTGCATCGTGCATCGTTACGCGATACAGTTGCTCATGATCCTCAGCTTCCGCCACAAGGGAATCGAAGCCTTCTATCATTCGGGAACAACGCGGGGAATTCAGGCGGCGCATGCAAAGAAGCTCCGGAATATCCTGGCGATGCTCGATGTGGCGGCAAGACCCGAAGACATGAATCTGCCGTCTTTCAGGTTACACCCCCTGAAGGGGGATATGAAGGGCTTCTGGTCGATCTGGGTCAACGGCAACTGGCGCGTGACGTTTCGATTTGTGGGCGCCGATACGGAACTGGTCGATTATCAGGATTACCATTGAGGCAATGACGATGATGCACAATCCCCCGCACCCCGGCGAACTCTTGCGCGATGAAGTCATCGGAGCGCTGGATCTTTCGGTTACCGAGGCGGCAAGCCGTCTCGCCATGTCGCGCGTTGCGCTGTCGCGTGTTCTGAACGGCAAGGCCGGGATCAGCCCCGATCTTGCGGTCAGGCTCGAGCAGGCAGGCGCCAGCACCGCCCGGGCATGGCTGGCCATGCAGGCGAATTATGACCTGTGGTGCGCGATGCAGCACAAGCAGCCGCCGGTACGCCGCCTGCAGGATGCCACAGATGAAACAGGAACCGCCGACGCGTATGGACATGCATGACGATGTCGGCAGAGCCTATGTGCATGACTTCGTCACGCAACTGTATCGCGTGCCGGCGGATGCCGATGCACTCTATGTGCTGATGCACCTGATAGAGGTTCTCCATAAGGCCGGCGATATTCTTCCCGATGATGCACGCGATCACCTTCTGATTGCAGGCGCTGCGGCGATCGCGATCGCCAAGGACCTTGATTGAGGCAGTAGGGTAGGGCTGTTGCCGGCATATCCCGCGCCCGCCTGTGGCGGCCGCGACCAAGAGGAGGGGGAAGGCGAGGGGGCGAGGCCCCCTGGGAGCGGAAAGAGCCCCTTGATCCGGGCCTCGCGAAGAAACGCGAGTACCTGCCATGATCACGACCACGATTCCCTTCGCCAAGCTGCGCGGCTCGGATGCCAATGTCCGCAAGAGCAGCACCTATGCCGCCGCCGGAATTGCAGCGCTGGCCGCCTCGATCGAGGGCCACGGCCTGCTGCAGCCACTGATCGTCTCGCCGTCGCGCGGGCGCAAGAGCCTGTTCGACGTCCATGCCGGCGGCCGCCGCCTGGCGGCGCTCGCCCTGCTGGTCGAGGCCGGCAAGCTCGGGAAGGACCATCCCGTCGAGGTCCGGCTGTGCGAGGACGAGGACGCCGCCGCGCGCGAACTGAGCCTTGCCGAGAACCTGCTGCACGAGCCGATGACCGCGGCCGAGGAATGCACCGCCTATCGCGACATCATCGCCGAGGGCGCCAGCGCCGAGGATGTCGCGCGCCGCTTCGGCGTCACCGTGCGCCATGTCCATGGCCGCATGCGGCTTGCCGAACTTGCCGAGCCGATCTTCGCGGCGCTCGCCGAAGGGACGATCACGCTCGATGTCGCCATGGCCTACGGCGCCACCAGCGACCGTGCCGCGCAGCTCTCCGCGTGGGAGCGCTATTCGGACAGCTGGGCCGCGGACAATCCGCAGGCGATCCGCCGCGCCATTGCGGAGACTGGCCTGTCGGGACGCGATCCGCTGGCGCTGCTGGTCGGGGAGAGCGAGTACCAGGCCGCTGGCGGACGGATCGAGCGCGATCTCTTCGCGGCCGAAGGCGAGGGCACCTGGATCGATGCGGACATTGCCCGTGACCTCGCCATGAAGAAGCTGACCTTCGAGGCCGAGGTGGCGCAGCTCGCCACGAAACTTGCGTGGGTGAAGCCCGTCGCCGCGACCCGCGTCCCCTATGACGACACCCGCGACCTGCAGGGCTACTTCCCGGACCATGCCGAACCCTCGCCCGAGGCGCAGGATCGCATGGCCGAGATCGAGCGCCGGCACGAGGAAATCGAGGAAGAAATCGAACAGACCGAGGACGAAGACGCGGCGCAGGCGTTGTACGACGAACAGGAGCGCCTCTCGGCGGAATACGATGCCCTGCGCAAGACCGACGTCATCATTCCGGACGAGGATCGGGAGCATGTGGGCACCTTCCTCGTGATCGGCCAGGACGGCACGCCGGAACTGGTCGACCGGTATTACACAGCAGCCAAGTGCGTCCGGTCCGACAGCGCGCAGGCGGACACCGGGGAAGAGGCCGGCGACAGCGCGAGCGATGCGATCGATCCCGAGGAAGAGCAGGCCGGCCTCCTCGACGCATTGCCGCGCGGTCTCGAGGAACAGCTGGCGAAGGATCGCCGCGACATCCTCGCGCTCCACATCGCCCATGATCCCGCGCTGGCGCTCGACCTGGCGATCTTCAGCCTCGCGCGCGACCAGGCGGGGCATTTCGGGTACAGCGACACCGGCTGCTCGATCCGGATCACCGACCGGTTCGAGCCGGCGGGCCTCAAGGACATTCCGCCGAGTGGCGCGCGCGAGCAGCTCGAGCAGGTCCGGGTTGGCCTGCCCAACGACTGGGCGCTGATCGAGGACAGCTTCGCTTCGTTCCTCGCCTTCCGCGCGCTCGACGAGGACACCCGCGCCAGCTGGCTTGCCTATGCTGTCAGCCAGAGCCTGCAGGCGAGCCTTGCGAGCGGCGAGCGGAACAAGCCCTTCCAGTCCGGTCTCGGCGTCCTGCTGGGCATAGATGTGGCGCGGCACTGGCGTCCGGGAGCGGAGAGCTTCTTCGACCGGCTGAAGAAGAGGCAAATCCTCGGCGTCCTCGGCGAGATCGATCCGGCAATGCCCGGCCGCTACGCGCTTGCCAAGAAGAGCGAACTCGCCAGCGCCGCCACGAAGCTGTGTTCGGGCGACGCCATTGTCGAGCCGGCGATCCGCGAGCGGGCGCTGCGCTGGGTGCCGGAGCAGCTCGCCTTCGTACCGCCGGTGTCCGCGGACGATACTAGCGTCGGGGACGGCGACGAGGCATCTGCCGACATCGCTGGTGAGGAGGAAGTGCCTGCCGGTGAAGACGAACACGAGGACGATGAAGCGGACGCCCTGGTCGCGGACTTCGCCCGGGCAGCCTGACCGCGGCCATCCTGCGTACCACAAAGGCCCGGTGTCCGCTTCGGCGCGGCGCCGGGCTTCGATCTTTCAGGAACGATCCCGTGACCGATACAATGACCGATGCGTGCGCCGGCGCGCTTGTCGCGCTTGCGCGCGCCGCCGGGGACGACGGCCTTTCGCCTGCCGACGAAGTCCGGATCGACGAACTGGTCGCCGAGGCCGCGGCTGCCGCCTGGTACTGCGCCTTTGAACCCTCGCGCGATTGTCTGACCCTCAAGCAGGGCAACGCCATCGCGGAGGTGATCCTTGACGCCCATGCCAGCTGCGAGGATGTCCATGCAGCGCTGGCGACCTCGTCGCTGTTCCCCCGAAACGAAGTCTGGCCCGCCGCGCGCGAGGCGGCGCACGATCTGGTCCGCCGCTATGACGAGTATCTGCAGGACCTCACGCGCCGTGAACATGCCGCGTTGCTATCGGAACTCGCCTGCCGGATCGAACCGCTGCTGGCCGATGCCGATACATCGACTCCGGGCGATGCCCTCTCCAGCTGCGATCGTGCCGAAGTGCTGTTCGTCCTGTCGCCCAAGGGCAAGCATCCGTTGGACGCCAGCATTACCAGCCACCGGCCCTGGCCCGAATTTGCCGAAATGTATGTCACCGAAGATCTCGTCCATGCCCTGGCCGCGCTTGGCTACACCCTCGGCGACTATCGCAAGGCCAGCGGCAATGGCCATGCATCGGAGCGGCCCCGCGGCAAGGTCCTTATCGGCAGGCCGGACTTCCCGCGCCGCCCGACACCGTTGTGCAGTCTCGAGGCCGTTCGCGAAATGGTCGACAATGCCTGCTCCACGAACTTTCTCTTCGTGCTCTACGCCATGGTTCCGATCGCGCAGCTGATCGATCTCGATCCCGCCAGGCCGGTCACCTTCAGCCGGGCGGCGATCGCGACCTGGGATCCGTGGAACGGTACGTTCCACGATGCTGTCAGCGTGCCCGCGGTCACCGTCACGCCGGCCATGGGTACGCTGATGTCTCCGGCGCGCTGGTATTCACCGGATCACATCTGTGGGTTGGTGCATAGCTGGTACACCGCCGATATCGGCCAGGGCGGGGAAGGGGGCTGTGAATTGAATACCTCAGCCTGCGGCAGGGGGTAATCCAAGCCACGCGTCGAATTTCTCGCCCAATCGGTTCCAGAGCCTAACGACAGGGTCTGTTTCAAACAGGATCCTTAGTTCAGCATCCCTCATTTTAGCCAGTGCTGAACGCAGCCCGGCTCCGGCATGTGCGAGACGTCGAATGTGTTCTCGGTCTACGGTGCCGTCCGATTCTTGAAAGTTGCCGCCCGTTAATTCAATGAGCAAGGTCTCGAACCGTTTTTGGGCCTCTATGCGACTCTCGTGGACCAGTTCGGGATGTGGGCCCAATATCACAGGCATAGATGATCGAAGCTCGCGGTCACCTAGAATTACCTTAGCCTCTTGTAGGCCTTTACGATCAGATGGTGGGGTGGCGAAGTAGTCGATGGCCGCTTCCACCGCCCTTCGGACGTCTTCCCGCGTGACTTCAAAAAGTTTGGTTATATTGTCTCGGCGAGCACGTCGAGCCTCTGAACGCCTATTTACCCAGAGCGAGACAAGAAAGCTGACCAGTGCCGGCGTGATCCACGCTGACAGAAACCCCGCCAAAGTCAGTGAGGCCCGGATGCGGCTTCAGCGAATCGCCACGCAAGCGACGGGTACGCGTCAAGCTCAGGGTCGGAATGCTGAAATCTCACAAGGTTTTTGAGGACGGCTAAGTCAAAGCCTTCGCGGACGAGCCCGCCAAAAACTTCCTCAAGAAAAGACGAGGGAAGCCCCTCCACCCCGTCGATGTCCAGCACAATGGAAACACCACGGGTTAGCTTTGGCCTCAACACATCCTCTCGGAATGCTTCACCTGTAAAAGGCCCATCATTCCGCTTCCTGCCCGCCGGGAACGGCGAGAAGTCATTTGCGATCGAGATCGTCATCACGTCAGTCACGCAGCCCAATCTCCCACTCAATCAATGTCCCAAAGAAAGGGGCCTTACGCGTCACCCCTGATACTACACCGCCGGCCTCGTAGGAAACGCTTCCTCGCTCGCTCGTAATCCTCAGAAATCCATTACCCAGTTTGTCAATCCACGCTGTCATTTCTGCCAGGCCCTTACCTCTACCCTTCTCGCCGGTCGAGGTCCGGCCCACATCCAAGGCAGCTGCAATAAGTTTATGGGCAGCTCGCTCAGGGTGGAGCCTGTCGATTCCAAGTTTGCTCAACACATCCGACCAATGCTCAGATCTGGGAAGCGTTGCCGGAATGCCAACCCCCTGATCATAGAGTTGAAGCGAAACGACGTTCGTCTCGCTGTTCCACGCACCCGCTGCCCACCACTGCCCCGTCGCTTTGGTGGGCCAAATGCCGATGTGTCGGGGATAAGCATGACGGGTGTTTGCAATGGCCTCCGAGATCGCTTCGTAGACAGTCGTTCGAGGACCAATCTTCTTGCCGCACAACTGCTCAACCCGATCCCTCAATTTAGCCCCGATTTCGCCTTTTACCGATCGACCGCGGACAAAGCGCACGGCCTGTAAGGCTCCATTCGTGCTTCCTTCTTCTGCGATTTGAGGCTCGATCCCGAGCAGCTCGAAAAGCCCCGCTTGGCGGAAGTAGGATCGTACTGCTGGGTCCCATTCGGCGTCCAATGAATGAGGTTTCACGCCCGTTACCAACCGTCTCCGATCAAGTTCAGCTGCGAGCACCAAGCCAGCGCCAGGCGCGATGGTCTTTAGCGCGCTGAAGTCGGTGAAATGAATCAACTTCGTGCCTGTCTCAGGATGTACCACGGGCTGGGTGATTGAACGCCCCCTGATATCCATAAGGAACGCGAGCGTTTCGTCATAATTTTCCGCTAGATCGAAATTCGCTGGCGGTCGGAGGACGCAACAGCCCGGTCGCTTATCGTATATCACCTGAGGGGCTGGCAGCAGGCGCTTTGCGGCTTCAAACCGCTCTTTGGCAGCAAGTCGAATCGCGCTGAGCTTACCCGGAAATCGGACTGAATTTTGCCTGATGCGTCGGCGTGCACGGCGGATATGGCGAAGTTTCTGCTTCGTGGTGAGTTTCCGCAACAGCCCGCCTTTCCTGGTTCCTCGCGGTGAGCCGCTTACCCTGCTCGGCCGCGCTCGTCCACGACCCGCTGATCACCTTCCCGGCCGCACACGGCCGACATCGGGACTCGGAGAGGGGAGCAACCGTCTATGCGGCAGCCCATTGCTGTTTGTTTCGGATCATGGCGTTGAGAGCTGTGATGAGTTTTCGCATGATCGCAACGAGGGCGACTTTTGCTGGTTTTCCGGCGTTTTTCAGATTGTGGTATGCGGCGGCCATTGTGGTGTTGCGCCGACTTGCGACGAGGGCGGCCATATAGAGTGCATCGCGGGGAGGTTTGCGCCCTCCGGCGATGCGTCGCTTGACCCTGAAGGCCCCGCTTTCGCAATCGAAAGGCGCGACGCCGACGAGCGATGCGGCCTGTCGGGCGCTCATTGCACCGAGTTCCGGCATGAACGCGAGGAGCGTTGCCGCGGTTGTCGGCCCGACGCCTGGCACCGAGCGCATGATTGCGTTGCGCTCGGCAAGTTCGGGGTGATCCGCGATCAGGCGTGCGATCTCTGCTTCAACCAGCGCGATCTCGGCTGACAGCCGTTTGATCCGCTGTGCAGCGATCGGCCTGAGCAGCGCGCTGGCAGTCTGCTCGGCCTGGTTGGCGCAGCGGGTGCGCTCCTCGCACAGCTGGCGGCGTGCCGTGACGAGTTCGCCGAGCATGGCGCGGGCAGGATCGTGGACCACCTCGCGCTGGGGCAGCGCAGCGCAGAAATGCGCGATCGCTGCAGCATCGATCCTGTCGTTCTTGGCCAGAATCCCGGCAGCGCGGGCGAACTGGCGCACGCGCATCGGGTTGACGCGTCGAGCGGGCAGGTCTGCCTCGCATAGAGCCGTCAGCAGAGCGCGTTCATAACCACCCGAAGCCTCGAAGCCGACTGCGTGGGGTCTGACGCGGCGAAGCCACCGGATCAAGGCTCGCAAGCCATCCCGGTCGTTGGCAAAAGCGCAGGCCTCATTCTGCGGCCACAGACAGACATCAAGCCGCGCCTTGCTGACATCGATACCGACAAATTGATCGTGCTGTGCCATATCTCCGTTCCCATCCTTGCGTGTGCGGGGTCAACGCCCCGTGCAACCGTTCGGGTTGATGAAGATCCGTCCGGGCCCAAGCTCCCCAGCGGGCTGCTACGACCAAGGGGGACACGGGCTCGCGAACGGGCGGGAGGCTCCGCTAGCGGAGCCTCCCGCAATCGCATCATGCACCAATTTCAAGATACAAGTGGGGATGGGAAGGGCGAGCCTGCGGGCTCGCTTGCAGAGGAGAATCCCCATGGCATCGTCCCACCGCGCGCCGGCGCGTTCCGATATCTACGCCACCGTCACCGCCCAGCTTGTCGCCGCGATCGAGGCCGGCGCCGGGGAATGGCGAATGCCCTGGCACCACACGGGTGCGCCCACCATGCGCCCCGCCAATGTGATGGGCAGGCGTTATGCCGGGATCAACCGCCTGGTGCTGTGGGCCACGGCCGAGGCGCACGGCTATACCTCGGGTACGTTCGGCACCTACCAGCAGTGGAAAGGCATCGGTGGGCAAGTCCGCAAGGGTGAGAGCGGCGCCCATGTCGTGCTGTGGAAGCGGATCGAGTCCCGGAACGGCGATGTGCATGCCGGTTCCGATGCCGACACGGATACGGGCGACGAAGGCCGCGGCCGCGCCCGCTGCTTCGCCCGCTCGTTCGTTGTCTTCAACCGCGACCAGGTCGACCTCGAGGATGCGGGCGCGGTTCGCGAAGCGCCGCCGGTCGATACCAGCATCGCCGAAGCCCTGGCCTTTCTGTCCCGCGCCGGCATCCCGATCGAATACGGTCTGCACGACGCCCACTACCGTGCCGATATCGACAAGGTGTTCATGCCCGAACGCACCGCGTTCGACAGCGACCTCGACCTGGTGTCGACGCTGGCCCACGAGATAGCCCACGGCTCGGGCCACGCCGCCCGTCTCGCCCGCGAAACCTTGCGCGACTACCACAAGGAACGCAGCATCCGCGCGAGGGAAGAACTCGTGGCGGAGATCTGCAGCGCCATGATCATGGCGGACCTCGGCCTTGCCTGCACGCCGAGGCCCGACCATGCCGCGTACCTTGCCTCGTGGTTATCGATCCTGCGCCATGATGTCCGCGCGATCTTCACCGCCGCCGCGCAGGCGCAGGCCGCCGCCGACTGGATCCATGCCGCGGCCAGCGCCGGGCAGGGTGACGAGCTGGGTGGCGGGCACGACGATGTCCCACCTCTCGCCATTGCGGCCTGAGGAGACACCATCATGGGTTCGCCCCTTCGCTATCCCGCCGGCGCGTCCGTCGCCTATCATGCTCTCGATGCGGCCGATGCGACCACATGGATGAGCGATCATGCCCGGCTCGTCGAGGACGTGCGTGTCCGCGCCCGCGCGGCATTCCCCTCGTTCGACCCGATCGATTGCTGGCGCGATTGCAACGCGCGGGTGATCCTGCGCAACGCCTTCGCCGATATCGGCGTGACCACCGACGATGGGCTTGTCGCCATCTGGATGGCGCGGCGTACCGATCGGGAATTCCGGCTCCGCTGCGAATAGAGCGACACGGGCCAAGTGGCACGCGCCTGGCTCGCGCGGTCCGCCGTGACGTTCGCGACCATATTCGGCGCGCCTGACGCCGTCGGTATCACCTCGTCCGCTCTGCCACTGGCGGCCTGACGAACCCCGTTCACCGGAGACATCCCGATGACCATGATCACCCGCGGCGCGTGGCGCGCCGGCCCCTTGCGTCCCGGTTCCGCCTCGTGGCCATTCGACTGGGAGGCCGACATCACCACGATCGATCCGGTATGCCGGCGACACCAGTATGTCGGCCGCTTCGTCCAGGCCGGCGGCCGCCCGATCGGCGAGGCGCAGGCCAACCTCAGCGCGGTTGCGCTGATCCCCGAGATGGTTCGCCTGTTGCAGGCCGTCGCCGGCGTGATCGCGATGAGCGATCCCGATGACGAGGCCTTCGCGGACAGCGCGGCCGACTGCCTCGAGGCCCTGCTGAAGCATACGGATGCCTTGCGGTCCGTGCTTCGGGCGCTTGGGGGAGGGGCAGGACGGTGACCGCCGTTATCGGTCACCGCAGCGCCATGAAGAGGGCCGTCGGACTTTACTGTGCGGTTTGGGGCGGTCGATCGGCCCACCGCGATCCCCCTCATTCTGAACACGAAACCGGATCGCCACCGATCCAGCACGAGGTATTGTCATGAACGGGATGTATCTGGCCTATCGCTGCCCACTCTGCGGCAGCGAGGAATGCGGCAACGACGCCAATGCCGGTTGGGATGTGGTCACGCAAAGCAGCGTGCTGCTCGGCGCGTTCGACAACGAGTGGTGCAATGCCTGTGGAGATGTAAGGCTGGAAGAATTCACCATCACCGATCCCGTGCGGATCGCCGTCATCGACCAGCAGCGCGCCCGCCTTGTGGTCGAGGGCGCGGCGCACGATCTGCTTGCCGCAGCGCGGGACGCCCTTGCCGCGCTCTGCGACCAGAGCACCGCGCGGCGCAAGGGCTACGACGTCCTCGCACACGACCGGCTGCTTGCCGCGATCGCGCTGGCCGAAGGCCGGAGCGCGCCATGATCGAGACCATGCTGGCGCTCTCCACCGCGCACTTGCGCGAGGAAACCTGCAACGACTGGTTGCATCGCGCGCCTTTCGCCGTCTTCGAGAAGGGGGCTTACGGGTGGTTCGTTTCCATACCCCAGGACGATCCTGCCGATCTGCCTGCGGACCTTGCCGAATGCTTCGCCCAGGCACGGGGGCTTGGCTGCGACTGGCTGATGTTCGATCGCGACGCCGACACGCTCACCATCCTGCCGACCTACGATTGGTGAGGACGCCCGGCGCCACGGTGCGGATAAAGCAGAGGGGGGAAGGGGAGTGGCGAGCCATTCCGCTCGCCAGAAAGTCCAACCTCCCATGCTCAGCGACAACGAACGCTTCGCCTTCATTCCCAGTCGCATTCACAGCTTTGCCAGTACCGGGAACGCCTATGACGCGACCCAGACCGACGAGGGGATTGGGAGCGGCGACACCCTGCTTATCCTGCCCGAGGGTGTGGTCGGCGTTGCCCATTGCTGGCCCTTTGCGGTCACGCAGGCGACGGGCAATCTCCACGGCGTTCAGCCCAGGGCGCACGAGACGCTGGGTGAATTCGCCGCCGCCTTCAACGTGACCCCTGACGACGTCGCGGCCGCCATCGCGCTCACCCATGCGCTCGGCTTCGTCCTCGATCCGGCGCTGGCCGCGCTTGGCGTTCCCGCCGTCTGAAACCCTCTACCGGGAGAACCATCATGCTTGCCCCCATCCCGCCGGCGGGTGCGCCCACGCGCGTCGAACAGATCGCCCGGCTCAACGACCGCGCCCGGCTTGGCCTCGACAAGTCCGCGCGCATCGTCATCACCCGCAATTGCGTCGCGACGCTGGGGCCGCTCGAGGGGCCGGTCGCAATCCTCAACCAGGCTCGCATCCTCACCGCGATGCGCCGCTGCACCTTCAGCGTTGACAGTCCCGAGCGCGATCTCGGCGTGTTCGCGCTCGATGGGCACACCATCTGGGTGAAGGTGGATTATTTCGACAAGGCTCTCGCATACGGATCGGACGATCCCGCTGACGCCACCGTGACCACGCGGGTGGTCACCGTTCTCCTGCCGGCGGATTGGTGATGGCCACCGTCGAAACCTCGGGGCCGTTCGATCCGCGGAAGGCCGGGGCGTGGATTGCCCGGGGCAGGCCGCCGGCGGAGGCGGTGCAGCTCGCCGTTATCTGGCGGCGCTTTCCGGACCTGCCCGCGGGCGCCGAACCAGAGGCTCGGATGCAGCGCCTGCGGGAACGCGTCGGCGCAATGCGACCCTTGAACGACGCCATCGCGCGTCGGAACGCGCAGGAGCGGGAGCGCCGCAACTTCGCCTTCACCGCCTCCAGGCTTGCCGCCGGACAGGGTGACGGTCGCGATCGGGCCATTCTCGCCGGGCGGGACATCCATGGCTTCGCCTGGATGGCGGCGGTCCGATATGCCGATGGGCTCCATGCCGCGCGGTCGGGATGGCCCTATGCGCCGTATTGCACTGGGTCGGAACGCGACGCCTACGATCACGGCTTCCGCGAAGGGGGGGCGACCGCGAGGATCTCTTCGACACCGCCCGCAGGGCGCTGCGCGTTGCCGCACCACAGCGGGAGCCGATGCCAGTCCTATCCTCTCGCCCCTTGCCGAGCACATGGCCGAAGCCCGACGATGCTTGCCGGCCCGCGCCCTGGTCGCGTCGTCTCGTGATCTTCGGCGCGGCCGAAGCCGGGCTGGCCGCACCCACCAACAACCGCGCTGTACTGCTACCGCCGTTGCTGGCGCACGAGGGAGGGGACGGCGCGGCGGTTCTGGTCGTCGTTGGCGATGTCCTGTGCGCATTGGATGACGTGCGCGCAGCGGCAACCTGGCCACCGCCGCCGGCGAACCTGAATTCCCTGTTTGCCGGACGTGACTTCTCCGACATCCTTGTCGCGGCCCAGGGCGCGGATCTCGCGGTGATCGATGCCCACGCGCCTTTCCTCCCGCTTGCCCGCCATCAGGAGCGATTGCGCCATACCCTGCCGCTGCAGCGGACGCAGTTCGCCCGCTGGCTCGAGCGCGGTCTCTGTCCCGGGGAGACCCGCGCGGCGGGACATATCCGCTGGGGGAAGGCCATCCATGGGCTGGTGGCCCGCCTTGGCGAATTGACCGCGACCTGTACTGGCAAGGATGCCCACGGGCATCGGATCGTCATCACGTTGACCACGACCGGGGAACCGGCACGGGACTATGTCGCCGGCGACGGCGCCGCGCTCGAGCCCGTGTTCCATGTCAGCAACCGCAAGGCAGTTCGTGGGGCCATGACGCTGGCGTTGCGACGTTTTGCAGGAGGCACTCGGCTAGCCCCCCATCACTCATGCAAACGGGAGGAAGCTGACGTGGACCTATATTTGCCCACGTCGGCGCTGATCGGGCAGGGCCATCACCGACCCTTGGTCGGGGCAGGGGCAAATTCTCTTGCCAGCCAGGCGCGTGCGCGGCACGCAGCGCCAAACGGGAAGCGAACATGACAGGCAATCTTGCGACATACGACAACGCCTGGCGCGTGGCCGCTTCCATGGCCGATGATCATGATCGCGATTACGCGCTGGTCCGCACCGGCAATCCCGGCCGGCCCTATCTGGTCGAGGAACTGGCAGGGCAACCCGGCGTCGTGGCGATCCTCTGTTCCGATCCCGCCGTAGCCCAGCGCTGGGTCAGCGAGGTGGAAAGGATATGAAGCCCGCGCGGTTCTCCGTGCTTGTGACGCTGGTCCTGCTGACTGGCGGTTGTCACCGCGCTTCCATGGCCGGGGGCGAGCCTTGTGTGATCGTCATCGAGCTGGCGAAGCGCTCCGAGACACAGCAGTCTGGCCAACGACCGGGCTTCATCGGTATAGCCCGGCGTTGCCAGCCATCCGGTTCCGGGCCGAAAGAGCCAGGTTCTCACGCCGATGGGGCCGGTGTAGCGATGGTGTGATCAGGGCTGGCGCGCGTGATTGGTGAAGGGCTGATTTCGGCGAGGTTTGCGGACAGTCCGGAACGGCAGCTTAAAGGCCGCGAAAACGGGATAATTGCCCTACAGACATGTCAGTGTAAGCGCCGGCATCAAAGAGCCTCATGGCGCTGTTCCTACTCGACGGCGCCGCTATAGAGAGAAGATGTTCGGGGAGCATTACGATCTCAGTCGCCGGTTTCGTCCGGCTACCAAGGAAGGGGACGATGACCGGTCGTTCCGCGGGCTATTCGGCGAAGACCTGAGAGGCACGTCGGCGTGGCCCGAACTGCTGGAGACGCGCCGTACCATCGTTCTCGCCGAGGCGGGCAGCGGCAAGTCCAGCGAGTTCGACCATCAATGTTCCGCCCTGCGCCAGACGAACAAGTTTGCGTTCAAGGCGACTGTGCGCGACGTCGCGGACGCCGGCCTCGAGGCGTCGCTGGTTCCGAACGACCGCACTCGATTTGCGCAATGGCGGGCAGACCCGGACGCGCCTTGCTGGCTCTTCGTGGACTCGGTCGACGAAGCCAAGGACCAAGGACATCATTTCGACACGGCCTGTCGGAAGCTGGCCGATGCGATCGCCGGGCTGGAGGAGCGCGTTCATCTCTACATCTCGAGCCGCTATACCGATTGGGATAAGACTGCCGATCGCATCTCGGTCGAGAAATGGCTCTCGCTGCCCGAGCCGCCCCCTCCCCCGACCGATGTCGCGGATGAGGTTCGCGCGACACTGCAGAACCGGGACAAGAGTCCGCCAAAAGTGCGCGAAGAGATCGGTGTCCTGGTCATGGAGCCGCTCAGCCGCTGGCAGGTCGAGCGCTTCGCGCGTGCCTCAGGCATCAAGACGATCGATGCTTTCCTGGCTGCGGTCGATCATGGCAGCCTTTGGGAATTCGCGGCGCGGCCGATGGACCTCGGTTGGATGGTGGAGTTCTGGCGCGGTCATAAGCGGCTCGGCTCGCTTCGGGAGATGATCGAGGCCAGCCTGAAGGCGAGGCTGCTCGATCCCGATCCGCTTCGCCGCAAGCGCGATCCGCTCGACCTCGCCAAGGGCGCTCATGCCCTCGACCGGATTGGAGCAGCGTTTTTGCTGTGCGGGCGCGATTCCGTGCGTGTCCCTGCCGCCGGCCTGGACCTGTCGCCTCCCGAGCGCTCGATGCCAATCGAGGAGATCCTGCCGGACTGGCCGGATGGCGAACGGCTCCTTCTGCTGGGGCGCCCGGTCTTTGATCCGGCGACGCTAGGCCGGGCGCGGCTGCACAACGACAATGAGGCGACGCTGCGATGTTATTTGCTGGCGCGCTGGCTGGGACGGCTTCTCGCTGAGGGGTGTCCCGTGGCGGTGGCGAACGATCTCCTGTTTGCCGATACCTACGGCTATCGGCTGGTTCGGCCGGAGATGGTCGAGGTTTCAGCATGGCTGGCCGGAGAGAATGATGCGATCGCCGACTCACTCATCGCTCGGTCGCCCTATAATCTTCTGCGCTATGGGGATCCGGGGTCGTTGCCGATACCGGTGCGGGTCAAGGCATTTGCGGCGGCGCTCGCGCAGGTCGAGACGATTGATCCACAGAAGCTCTGGTTCGGCGAGCAGGGGCTTCGCCGGTTCGCCGATCCCGGCCTCGACGACCATATCGCGGGTTGGTGGGAGATTGCCAAAGGCGATGAGGAAGCTCGGCACCTGCTGCTGCGCCTCGTCGATTTCGGCGGCCAGAAAGGCGGTCTCCCCGTTGTGCGCCGGGTTGCCTACGACCGCAGCACCGATGAGATCACGCAGCTGCTCGCGAGCCGGGCTCTTCTGAAGCTTGGCGAGAAGGCAGATCGTGCCGCCTATGCACAGCACGTTGCGGAGCAGGGTTCCGATCTCTCACGCTCGATCATTCTCCAGGCCCTAGACGCGCTGTTCCCGGAAGAGATCGATGTTGGGGCATTCTTCGCGTTGATCGATAAAGCCGGGGTCACGGGCGAGGACGACATTGCGACCATACTGCCGCTGGGCAGTGAGCTGCCGGCGGGCCTGACGCGCCGGGAAGACCTGCACCGGTTCCTGACCGAGGTCGTCGCTCGGTCCGGCGATTTTAGCGGCGACACGGTCGATGAGGACAAGCCGTTTCGCGAGGCCTTCTCGCAGATGGCAGCCAGCGCAGCGCTTCGTCTCCTCGACTATCATCCGTCGGACATCCCCGATGTCGTCACGGATCTCTTCCTACTGCTTCACGAATCGCACCGTCGAAGCGGGTCCGAGGCAAGCTTCAAGACGCTGGGCGAGGCATTTGGTGCATCTCCGGGGCGGCGCCGCACGTCGCTCTGGCGGTCGATCGTGCGGCTACGCACGCACCCCTATGCGCGTGACGATGGCGAGCTCAACATCTGGTTGGTCCAGCATCTCGGATGGCCGGTGCTGCTGAGCCTCGCCGACATCGACTGGCTCCTCCTCGATGTGCGCGAGCGAACCGACCGGCAGGATCGGCTGACGGCGCTCCGTGCGGCGCATACGCTCTGGCGGCAGTTCGGGGGCACTGACGGGGACATGCAGCGCATCGTCGACGCCGTGGCCGACGATGCGGAGTTCTCGGCCCAGCTTGCGGCCTGGCGGTCGCCGCCGCCCGAGACGCCCGAGATGGTCGAGCGGATGGCTGGGTTCGACGCGGCGCGGAAGCGCAATGAGGATCAAGCGGAAGCGCGCGACCAGAGCTGGGTCGAGCTCATCAACACGCTCCGTGACGATCCGAGCTTCTTCGACAGCCTGTCGCCTCAAACCGACGAGACAGTAGACTCGCGCCTCTATCATCTCTGGCAGTTCCTCTCCTGGCGGACTGAGTCCCGCTCGCGCTACTCGATCGACAGCCTCGATGTGGTCGAGCCGGTGTTCGGGCCGGAGATGACAAGACGCTTCGGCGAGGCTTTGATGGCGTTCGCCTATAAGCGCACTCCGGTCGGAACCGTCGAAGAGGCCGCCCAGCGCCGCACGGTCACCAGCTTTGACATCATGGCATTGACCGGCATGTCGCTGGCGGCAGCCACAGTTCCAAACTGGGCGGAGCAGCTCGATACTGCCCGCGCCGTGCAGGCGGCGCGGCTGGCCGTGATCGAGCTCAACGGCTTTCCAGCCTATCTCGTACCGCTCAGCCAAGCGCATCCCGAGGCCGTGCGCTCGGTGTTGTGGCGGGCGTCACGCGCCCAGCTCGACCGGCTCGATAAAGTAGACCACGGGATGCTCGACCGGCTGGAATATGCCGATGGCGTGCTTGCCCGGCTGCTGGTTCCCGACCTGATTGATTATCTGCGCGACAATGACAATCTGGCGGCGTTGGCGCTCGAGAAGATCGTCTCGGTGCTGATCCAGGCACAGCCTTTCCCGTCCGAGGGGTTGGCGGAGCTGGCCGAAACGCGCGCGACGGCGGCGACCGACCCCGTAGTCGCAGCCTATTATCTGCTGCTTCTCTTCGCGCTGGAGGGCGATCGCGCCGTCGACCGACTGCGCGAGAAAATGAGCACGCTCGATGGTCAAGACCAGGCCGCCTTGTGCTGCACCCTGTTGCCGCGGCTGTTCGGTGGCCGGTTCAATCGCACCGTGGCACCGCCACTGCCTCTTTCCGCTGAACGGCTCGAGCAATTGCTCATCATCGCGTTCGAGGGTGTCCGACCCGCGGACGACATCGTGCGCGCGAACGGCAAGGTCTATTCGCCGGGCTTACGCGATGAGGCGCAGGACGCGCGGCATATGATCTTCGACAGACTGCTGAAGACGCCCGGTGAAGCCACGCAGGCCGCGATCCGGCGCATGGCGGAGATCCCCGACTTTCCGATCGAACCCAAGCATCTGCGCATCCATGCCGAGCGGCATGCCGAGGTGAATTCGGAGCTGGTCGCCTGGCTGCCGTCCGACGTGGTGGTGTTCGAGAAGAGTTTTGATCGCGCGCCGCGCACGACGGAAGATCTGCAGCTGATAGCGCGGCGCAGGCTCGAGGCGATCGAGCATGATCTTCTTCATGGCAAGTTCGCGCAGGGCGATACGCTGCAGGGACTGGCCGACGAGGATGCGGTCCAGCGATGGGTCGCGACCCAGCTTGAGGAGCGGCGCAAGGAAGCCTATACCGTACAGCGCGAGACCCATTTCGCGGATGAAAAGGAACCCGACATCACGCTGACGAGCCGG
This sequence comes from Novosphingobium sp. EMRT-2, assembly GCF_005145025.1. Lineage (NCBI taxonomy): Bacteria > Pseudomonadati > Pseudomonadota > Alphaproteobacteria > Sphingomonadales > Sphingomonadaceae > Novosphingobium > Novosphingobium sp. EMRT-2. The sequence goes on from NZ_CP039699.1 coordinate 103,262, forward strand.
CACGGCGGTGTCGACCTGCCGGTCGAGATAAAGGTGGCGGATGGCCTCTCGGTCAAGCAGTTGGAAGCGGCGCTAGAAGTTCAACTTTGCGGTCAGTATCTGCGCCACGAGACGGCACGTCACGGCATCCTGCTCCTCGTCCTCCAGCAGCCGCGCCCGGGTGGCTGGGTAATCGCGCCGGGCGGCCCACTCGTCCCCTTCTCCGTCGTCATGGACCATCTTCATGCGCGCGCACGGGCAATTCGCGAAAGCGCGGCGACCGGTCCGCAACCGATTGTGTGCGCGATCGACGTCTCCGAGGTGGTCCCGCTCAAGGTCAAGCGCGCGGCCGCGCGCGCCAAACGCAAGTCAAGCACAGCGAAGACTAGAAAATCGATCAAGGCACCATCGAAACGACGCAACTGACGACCTGGTATTGGCATGCATCAGCGAAGCCCTGTTCGGCGTGGCGGGACCGCGCTGGCGGGTGATCGCGTCTAGCTAGCGTCGTCGGGTCCAGCGTCTGGCGTCTCAGGCGCGCCATCATCTGGCGGCGGGACCGGCCCCCTGGCTGGCCGTCTGATATGGGGCAGGAGGTCGCGCCAGACTTGCGGAGGCACTGGCAGGCGATGTGCGCGGCAAGCGGTCAGCACGATCGGCCAATGGCCTGTTGAGTTGCACTGAGAAGTGACCCGGGATTTTCATTGAGAAGTGACCCGGGTGGGCGTGGATGATGTGCTGCCTGCGACGAGCAGGGTCAAGCGGGTGATTTGTCCTTTCTGGATTTTGGGGCGGCGGAACTGGCTCTGAAGCGGAAGCTGTCATTGCCGGTTTCAAGGATATGGCAATGATGCGTGAGGCGATCCAGCAGGGCGGTGGTCATTTTGGCATCGCCAAAGATACTGGACCACTCGCTGAAGCTCAGGTTGGTGGTGATAACAACGCTGGTCCGCTCATAGAGTTTGCTGAGCAGATGGAACAGCATGGCCCCGCCTGAAGGGCTGAAGGGTAGATATCCCAGCTCATCAAGGATGACGAGGTCGAGGCGCAACAGACGCTCGGCCAACTGGCCCGCTCTGTTTGCGGCCTTTTCCTGCTCCAACGCATTGACCAGATCGACGGTGGAGAAGAAGCGGATCTTTTTGCGGTGATGCTCAACCGCCTGGACGCCCAAAGCCGTCGCGATGTGGCTTTTGCCGGTGCCTGGTCCGCCGATCAGTACGACGTTGTCGGCGCTATCCATAAAGTCACCACGGTGAAGTTGACGCACGAGCGCCTCGTTGACCTCACTGACGGCAAAGTCGAAGCCTGCCAGATCCTTGTAGGCCGGGAACCGGGCTGCCTTGATCTGGTAAGCAATGGACCTGACCTCCCGCTCGGACATCTCCGCCTTGAGAAGCTGTGAGAGGATCGGAACGGCAGCATCAAAGGCTGGCGCGCCCTGCTCGATCAGATCACCAGCGGCTTGCGCCATGCCATACATTTTGAGGCCACGTAGCATGACAACCACAGCGGCGCTGGCCGGATCATGACGCATGGCGTAACGCCCTCAGCGTGTCGTAGCGTTCGACATCGGCAACAGGCTCCTGGGCGAGGCGCAGGGCCTGCGGGGCATCGATTGGGGATGCCGGTGGAGCCTTGCCATCGATCAGGCGGTGCAGAACATTGAGGATGTGGGTTTTGGTCGGCACCCCAGCTTCGAGGGCCAGTTCGACGGCGCTGAGCACAGCCTGTTCGTTATGCTGTAGAACAAGGGCGAGGATTTCGACCATCTCCCTGTCACCACCGAGCCGCTTGAGCAGATGCCCCTGCAGTTGCCGGAAGGCTTCGGGCATTTCGAGGAATGGCGCCCCATTGCGCAAAGCGCCAGGCTTGCGCTGAACAACTGCCAGATAGTGCCGCCAGTCATAGATCGTCTGCCCCGGCTTCTGGTGAGAACGGTCGATAATCCGGTTGTGCTCGCACAAGATTTGCCCCTCGGCCGCGATGACCAACCGATCAGGATAGACCCGCAGGCTCACTGGCCGGTTCGCAAAGGATGCAGGAACGCTATAGCGATTGCGCTCGAACGCGATCAGGCAGGTCGGCGACACGCGCTTGGTATGTTCGACAAAGCCATCGAAGGCCCGCCCCATCGGCATCAGGCTGATAATCTCAACGGCGTGCACATCGGCAACTGTGCCGGGGAGGACGCCATGCTGGATTTCTCCCCATTGTGCGATGCACCGCTCTTCCAACCAGGCATTGAGGGCATCAAGATCTGGGAAGTTGGGCATTGGCTGCCATAACCGTCGACGCGCATCCTGAACGTTTTTCTCGACCTGACCTTTCTCCCAGCCTGAGGCCGGATTGCAAAAATCCGTTTCGAACAGGTAGTGGCTGGCCATGGCAGCGAACCGCGCATTGACCTGTCGGACTTTGCCCTGGCCGATCCGGTCTACAGCCGTCTTCATATTGTCGAATATTCCACGCTGAGGCACGCCGCCCAGCACCCGGAAGGCCTGCGTCAGTGCGTCGAACAACATCTCGTGCGTTTGCAGCAGATAGGCTCGCGTGATGAACGCCCGACTGTGGGAGAGCTTGGTATGGGCCACCTGCAGCTTGGTAGGCCGGCCATTCAGAAGGGCGTAATCTTCACTCCAATCGAACTGAAAGGCCTCACCGGGCTGGAAGATCAGCGGTACGAATGTGCCGCGCCCACTGGTTTGCTTTTCATATTGGCGTTCGGTCTTCCACGAGCGGGCGAAGGCGGCAACACGGCTGTATGATCCCTCGTAGCCCAGCTTAACCAGATCTGCATGTAGCTGCTTGGCTGTTCGCTTCTGTTTGCGCGACTTGCCAGATTCCACCCGCAGCCACGTCGTCAGTTTTTCTGCAAACTGATCAAGCTTGCTCGGCCGTTTGGGAACCTTGAACGTCGGCTCCACCGCGTCATCGCGCAGATATTTGCGGATCGTGTTGCGCGATAATCCAGTCCGCCGCCGGATCTCGCGAATGGGGATGCCTTGCCGAAAATGCCAGCGGCGGATCACACTGAGTAGGTCCATGTCGATCACTCCGATGCCTCCTGACTGTCAGCCAGGGGCGAGGAAAACATGGGTCAATTCTCAGTGAAAACTTATAACCCTCCCGGGTCACTTCTCAGTGCAACTCAACAATTACAGCGGTCTGCACGAACTCGATGTCTACGCCCGCGCCAATGTCGTCCACTGTCGCGCGCGCGGCAAGAACAACTTCGATGCGACCCATTTCGTGTTTGCGGACATGGTTGTCGAAGTCGATGTCGAAGGTCCGAAAGGGGTGGACCCGTGGGAATAGCCCGCTGGCCACTGCTCGCCCTCTTCGCCGCTTGCGCCTGCACGGCGAAGGGTCGGCACGCTGAAAACGGCCACGATGAGGTGCCGGTGCGGCCCGGCCTGTGGAGTGTCGTTGCTCTGAACGATGACGGGGAAGATCCGGCAAGCCGCACCGAAGCCTGCCTTGCCGAACAGACCTGGTTCGCGATGGCTGCGCTGACCTCCGGCTCGCGCGAGATGGGTTGCGAACCGCTCGAACCGATTGCGCCGCGCGGACCGTCCGCAGCCGTGACGGGCGCCCGCGAAGTATGCCGACAGGGCAGCAAGACCGTGATCCGCACCGTGTCGCTCGATGGCGGCAGGCGGGTGAGTGAGCCGCTCGTGGCCTATGGCGAAGTTACCCGCCTGCATGTCGTGGGCCAGTCGGGCGAGGAAATCAGCCGCACACGCCATGTCTGGCTTGGCGCCTGTCCGGGGCCGGACGGCAAGCTGCTTGGGCTTGCGGCGGAGTAATGAAGCCCAGCCTTGAGCGCACTTTCACACCAGGAAAGGCCAATGGAATGACGAACGGAGATGGCTTCAACCCACATGATGCGCAGCAGGTTCGCCTGAAACTGCGCAGGCTCTTGAAGCCTTTAACTGCATTCGCCCTTGTCGTTGCGGCTGGCCACATCGTGTCATTCGGCCTCGCAGAGCGCTATCTTCGCCCAGCCTGCGCCGCAGCCGCCGAAGTCAGGCATTGGCAAAGCGACGACTATCGCCTCCCGGGCCTTACCAGGACGCGCGGCCCGCGGCGCAGTTATTGCATCATGCGCGATGCCCAAGGCAGCGAGCACCTGCTTTCCGCAAACCGTGTGGTGGTTTTCGCAATTGTGTTCGATCCTTGGTTGGTGAGCGTCGTCGTCGGCGTGCTCGCTGCTGTCATTCTTGTTCGAAGAGATCGGCAGTCACCCAGTTGAGCAAAAATCGCGCTCACATACTCGACTCAGGCTGGAACGGCAGCGTTTGCAGTATAGTTTTGCTTGCGGCGTGGTCATTGCATCCGAGTATCGGTCAGACTTTTTGGCCAGTAAGACACTGACAGCAAAGTGTGAAGGATGGACAACAATCAAGGGGCCATCCTTTGTGGATTGAAAGCATGCCGCCGGTGATCAGAACTCCCCAGCCACCCCGACACGGCCGGTAAACATGCTTCCGCTTGCGTAGGGCGCGCTTGCTGTCACAACGGAGGGATCGTCCGTGTCCATGCGACGCGCCAGCGATACGCCCCAGCCCACCTGCCCGCGATAGACCGATGTGTTTGCCGTATGCACTGCGCCCCACAAATGGCAGGTCCCGGCGTAACTTGGCGTTCATACGCGGGTTGGCAAACGACGGCTTTATCCCACCCCTCTTCATTCAGGCGCCCCGCCACGACGGTGAATGAACGACTGGTTCCGACGCTCCAGCCTGGTTCCCTGAACGGCCGCTATTAAGGCGGCAATCACCGGTTCGAGCACCGGCGTGCAGGCGTCGGCTATCGCCATCGCCTCGCAAAAACCCGTCTTTCAGGACACGACTTTGAAGCGCGCGTTCATCCATGACCGTGACGGTGATGAAGATCGGGATAGTGCGGATGGGCATGGACTAGGCGCACATGGACGTGAGCATGGCTGTGCGGTTCGCCAGGTGGGGCGTCGGAGGCGTGCTCATGGCGATGGTGCTCGTCATGCACATGGGCATGGGCGTGCTCGAGAGGTTCATGGACATGGCTGTGGTCGTGGCTTTCCGCGAGATGCAGGTAAAGGCCGATGATCATCAGCATGGCGGCCGCGATCAGGCGCAAGGTTACGGGGTCTCCCAGCAGCCCAATGGCGATCAACGCCCCGATGAAGGGCGCTGAGGAGAAATAGGCCCCGGTGCGCGCCGAACCCAAATGGCGCAGGGCCAGCACGAAAAGCACGAGGCTGACCCCATAGCCCAGAAAGCCGACCAGTCCCGCGCAGGCTAGCGTCGTCAGCCCCGGCAGATGCGCGCCGCTGGCAAGGCCCAGCGTCAGGTTGCCGCTGCCTGCAGCAAGCCCCTTAACCATGGCGATCTGCACCGGATCCGATCCCGAAAGTTTGCGGGTGAGGTTGTTGTCGATACCCCACGCGATGCAGGCGCCCACAATGGCGAGGGAGCTCCAGCCAATGCTTCCGGCACCGCCCCTCCACGATAAGATGAGCGCCCCCGTCAGAATCGCCAGCGCGCCGACCAGCAACCGCCGGTCGACATGCTCGCGCAGCACCAGCCAGGCGATGCCCATCGTGGCCAGCCCTTCCACATTGAGCAGCAGCGCCGCCGTTGAGGCAGGCGTGGATGCAAGCCCGATCATCAACAGCACCGGCCCGGCGACTCCGCCCGCCAGTACGACCAGCCCCATCCAGCCCCAATCCTTGCGCACCAGACGGACTTCGTCCTGCCTGTCCTTGCGGAGCATCCAGACAGCAGCCAGTCCCAACCCGGAGCCGAGATAGAGCAACCCCGCCAACATCCATGCATCCAGCCCGTCGCCGAGCATCAGCTTGGCAAAGGGCGTGCTGGCGCCAAACAGCGCAGCAGACGTCAAGGCAATGGCGGGAGCGGAGGAGAGCTTGAAACGGGACATGGCGTCGATGTAGCACAGCGCCGGGGCCATGTCGGCAATACTGATGCTGCGATCTTGCCATCAAATCTATCAAGATACTTGCCGTGATCTGTTTGCTGCACTAGAGGAGGAAGCACCGGGATAAAGCAACCTCCCGGCCAGGCGTCAGCCCAAGTGTTGCCTTCTCCGGCCTGCATTGTGCGGGCGGAAAGGTGATAGGCGTATAGATGACGACCTCTTCTTCCCATCCTGATTTTGCCGAACTGGTGCGCGTATCCGCCCGCATTGGCTGCCTCAGCTTTGGCGGGCCGGCAGGGCAGATCGCCTTGATGTATCGCGAACTGGTCGAGGAACGCGGCTGGATCAGCGAGGAGCAATATCTCCACGCTTTGAATTTCTGCCACCTGTTGCCCGGGCCAGAAGCGCAGCAACTGGCGATCTGGATTGGCTGGAAACTCCACGGTATTCGCGGCGGACTGGCGGCGGGGCTGCTGTTTGTCATTCCGGGCGCGGCTGTCATTCTGGCGCTTTCAATGCTCTATGGTGCGGCGGCGCATCTGGCGTGGTTTGCTGCGCTGTTCCTCGGCATCAAGGCGGCGGTTCTGGCCATCGTGGTGCAGGCGGTGCTGCGTTTGGCAGCGCGGGCGCTGGGCACAGACTTCCGCAAAGGCGCGGCGGTCGTTTCGTTTCTGGCGCTGTTCCTGTTCAACGTGCCCTTTCCGCTGGTGGTGATCGGCGCGGGACTGGTGGGCTGGCTGGTGGCACACTGGCGCCCGGCGCTGCTGGGGTTGAAGGCAGGCGGCGAGCCCCTGCCAACCTCGCCGCGCCCCTGGGGCCACAGCGTGAAGGCTGTGTTGATCGGCATGGCAGTGTGGGCCGCGCCGATGGTGGCGGTGTTTGCCCTGCTAGGGCGTGATCATGTGCTGTGGCGCGTGGGCGTGTTTTTCTCCAAGCTGGCGGTGGTCACCTTCGGCGGGGCCTATGCCGTGCTGGCCTATATGGCGCAGCAGGCGGTCAGTGCGCAGCACTGGCTTTCCGCCGCCGAGATGGCCGATGGTCTGGGGCTGGCCGAAACCACGCCGGGGCCGCTGATCATGGTTACGCAGTTCGTGGGCTATCTGGCAGCATTCCGCGCACCGGCGCCTTTCACGCCGCTGGTGGCGGGTCTGCTGGGTGCCGGGTTGACCACATGGGTGACCTTTGCGCCCTGCTTCCTGTGGGTTTTCGCGTTGGCGCCATGGATCGAGCGACTTGAGCGCGCGCAGGCCTTGAAAGGCGCGCTGGCGCTGGTCACCTCAGCCATTGTCGGGGTGATCGCCAACCTGTCGGCCTGGTTCGCGCTACAGGTGTTGTTCCATGACCTGCGCCCGGTCTGGGGTAGCCTCAGCCTTCCGGTGCTGTCCAGTTTCGACTGGCGCGCGGGGGCTATTGCGGCCGCTTCTGCTTGGCTGATCATCTCGCGCAAATGGAACGTCATACGCGTTCTGGGCCTGGCCGCGATCAGTGGCTGGCTGCTGTCTTTCCTTCCTTGACGCATCCCCCCGAACAGGAGTGCACACATGTCCGATATTTCCCGCCGCAATGCATTGAGCGCAATCGCCCTTGGTGCCGCTGCCGCCGTAGTGCCGATCGAGGCCGGCGCGCAAACTGCAGCGCCTGCCGCTGCAGCACCTGCCTTCTCTGGCAGCCACACGCCCAAGCCGCTGGGTTTTGACGCCACCAAGCTCACCGGCCTTTCGGAAAAGCTGATCCGCTCGCATTGGGAAAACAACTATCAGGGCTCGGTCAAGGCGCTCAACATGGTCGAGAGCCGCCTTGCCGCCGCGATGGCTGACAAGGATCTGCCGCCGGTCATCTATGGCGATCTCAAACGCGAGGAATTGCACCGCACCGGCTCGGTCATCCTCCACGAACTCTACTTCGAACAGCTCGGCGGAGATGGCGTGGCCAAGGGCGCTGTCCGCGAGGCTGTGGCCAAAAGCCACGGCAGTTTCGAGGCTTGGGAGGCCGAGTTCCGTCGTACCGCCATGGCGCTGGCGGGTGGATCAGGCTGGTGCATTCTGGCGTGGAACCAGTACACGAAGTCGCTGCACAATTACTGGGCTTGGGATCACACCAATGGCCCGGTGACCGGCACGCCGCTGCTGGTGCTCGACATGTATGAACATGCCTTCGCCATCGATTATGGCGCGGCGGCGGCCAAATATGTCGAGGCTTTCATGCACAACATCGATTGGGCCGTGGTCGATGCTCGCTACAAGGCTGCCACGCGAGGCTGAAACGGGAACAGGGGAGCGCGATGAGAGGCATCACATTTGGCGGTTTCAGGAGCGGCAATCACCAACCCGTTGCACCGGCGTGCAGGAGGCGGCTATCGCCATCCCTGCGTCATAATCGGCCTATCCGGTCACGCCAACTTTGCGGACTTTCCAGCACAACAACGTGGTGCGCGTCAGGGCAAAGGCGGCGGCGGAACGGGGCATCGACTTGCATTCGTCAGATGAAAATTGCTTGGCCTGAGCGCTACCTCGCGCCCATGCCAGTCTCCAAACCGCTCGCGACTTCCAATCTGAACCCAACCACTGAACGAAGCAGGACGCCCGTTATTCCGGCTCCGCTCCTGATAATCATATACATCGACAAGATACATTCTGGTGAACCGGAGACGGCTCGCGTGCAGATCTGCTTTGCCTGATATGTATCCTTCTTGACCTTCGTATTTTTCGGACCTGAGTTCCCAGCCCATTGGAACACTACATACGGCTACAAACTGGACGCCAAATGTATCGATGTGAAAAGCGTAGATGTCCTTGTCATGGGGCAGGGTCAGTCCGTTCACGGACAGCAATACTCGCCTGACGGCAGCGGCCGAGGGTTGCGCGACGCTGACAAACGCGACCACCAAAACGCCCAAGATAGCTGACCGTATCATACTCATCGCCTGAACCAATTCTTGGGGTCGCACTGATGATTGCCGCTTCGGCGAATGTCTGCAAGCCCCGCCATTGCCACCGATCGGCGATGCATAGGGCCGCACTGTCGGCCGCCGTTGGCCGCCTATCACCAGAAGATGTACGAAGGAGCGGTTTCGTGGTCAGCCTCCAGTCGCTGCAACGTCTCCTATAGAGGCGGTTAAGGATAGGCCGCTGGTGTGGAGACGAGGGGCTTGATGCCCCGGCTTCTGGCGTAAGTGACACTGGCAAAAAAACCAGCGCAGTCATTCCGAACTTCACACGTCGCACACACTGGCAGATAGGTTTGCTTCCAGTCGCTGATTGACCGACGTGCAAACGGGCGTACGCTGGCGGGTAATACGCAGAGCTGGCTGTTATAGACTGAGGTCCGAATTCCGGCGTTTGAAAGGACGCGGACCGCTTCTTCAAGCTGGTCTGCATAGTCAATTGGATCTGCCCAAATGCTGGCCATGTTCGCTCGAGCAAAGCCGGTCGGCTCCAAACCCATCAGAGCCACGTGGTCTACGAAAAGAAGATTGCGCGCGATGAACCGCGCCAGTTCGGGCAACCGCTTGACCGTTTGTGCCAGGAGCACCACACGGATTTCGACACGGACCCGGCTCGCCTTGAGCGCCAGGATACCCCTGATGGTTTCGTCGAAGGCGCCGTCAGCCTGGACCACGTGGTCATGCACGTGCGCAAGATCCGCATATACCGGGATGCCCATCATCAGGTCGTGATGGCCAATGGCACCCAGGCGCGCCGCCAATCGGCCATCTGCAAAACGGCGGCCGTTGGAAAGAATGTGCAAGGCGGTGCGAGGAAGGTGTGCGGCCGCAGCCTGTACCAGCTCCAGAAAGCGTTCCCCGAGCAAGGTCGGCTCTCCACCGGTGAAACCGATCTCGGCAGCGTCCCGATCGACGAGCGGGATCGCTCGCAATACCTCCTGCGCAACCCAGGCATCATCCACGTCTCGCGGAGGTTGCGAGCACATCAGGCAATAGTTGTTGCAACGCTCCGTCAGGAGAAAGTGATTGTAGGGCGAACTGCGCCGGTAATGCACACGGACGGCTTTGCGGCGCGGATCGACGGCAATAACATCACCTTGGCCAAGAAATTTGGCCTGGTCAGGTGCCGCGACGCTCGCCGCACCAGCTGGAAGTCGGTCAAAGTCGGCCGCAGAATGCACGATGTACCAGGCAAAGCCGTCCGGAATATCGCCGTCACCAGCCACGTAAACTTCCTGCGCCTTGATCGAAGCGGGTCTATGCGGGATGCGCGAAACACGCAGTACGCCTACGTCCAGTGCCAGGCCTGCGCCATTGAATTCCAAAGCACGGGCACGCAGGGGGATCATACGCGGTTGGCCCACTTTTCAAACAAGGCCCGGATCTCTTCACTTCCCTCCATGCGAATAATGAGGCCACGAAAGAGCGCCATATTTCGGGTGCAAAAGGCTGAGAGCGGCTTCTTGCCGATGACATCGCCTTGCGTAGCGTGATGGAACACGGGATCCGCTCCACACCACGGTTCGAATGCGCATGATGAGCAGCCCGGCACCGATCCCGCAAATGATTGAGTCAATGGCTCGAGCAGGGCATCGCCAAGCATGATGTCCTCGAAGGAATCCTTGTGGACGTTGCCCAAAGCAAATGTCTGGTCGCCCATTTCGGCGAGCATGCGGCTCTCGTCCGAGGCATATACGGTTCCATCGTAGTTGTAGACGATGGCCGCGATGCCAATTCCAGCGGGACTCATCAGATCGACATAGCTTGTCTGCAGCGGAGTCAGCATCTTCTTGAGCACCATCGCCGCATAATGCTCAATGAAATCAAAACCCTGCCGGTTCAACTCGATAATGTAGTCGAGCCCTTCAAAATAGAATTGCAGCCAGCGTTCGCGACTGTAGGCAGCGTAGGACCTGGTCTTGATGGCAAAGCCATAAGGTGACAGGGGGCGGAGGAAGATTCCTCCGAAGTCAAGCCGCAGGTACTCGTCGATGATCTCCTTTACCCGGCCCAGGCTGGCGGAGGTCGTGGTCATCAAGGCACCGACATTGTAGTGCCCGAGAACGCCCCTTACTTTCTGGATACCGTCAACCGCGCGCTGATGCGAGTCGCGCCCCGGCCGCGGTCGGTTTGCATTGTGAAGATCGGCCGGTCCATCCAGCGAGGTGGAGACGAGAATGCCTTCCTCCTTGAAGAAGGCCAGGGCCTCCTCCGTCAGGACCGCCAAATTGGTGGCGACAACGAACGCGAGTTCTCTCTGTGCGATTTCATTGCGGCGCTTTGCCTCGGCAACGATATACTGAATTAAAGACAGGTTGAGCAGCGACTCTCCGCCCTGAAATTCGATCTTCAATGCCGGAGATGGAGAACGGAAGACAAGATCGAGGGCTTTGAATGCCGTCTCCCGGGACATATCAAACTCGCCGCGGTCGTTGTTCGCCCGTGAAACTTGGCAGTAGGGACAACTGTGCTCGCAGCGCAACGTGACGACGAAAATATGGAGCGCCGTGAAATTGGCGAGCGGAGCCAGCTTCGTCCGAAGTTTGAGCGCCAATAGATCGACCCCGATATTGGTGTCGCTGTCGATAAGGAAATGGCGGGCTTTCAGTTCGTTATAGGCAGGATTAGCAGGGGCAAGTTGCTGGCGTGCAAAAGCGCGAACCGTATCTCGGTCGAGAACAAGATGTTCGCCTGCGAGGTTGGTCGCAACGTAGCGTCCATTATCCGCCAGTGCCGTGAAACGCCAAGGCAGCATGGTATAAGCAGAATTGGAAGACCTGTCGAAAGCGGAAATTTCCTTGAACTTAGTCACCCTGCAAGCCCGTCTTTGAAAAGGCAAGGCCGAGGATCAAATCACGGTAGCTTCCCGTCTTCTGCTCAATCACGATACGCAGTTCCTGATCTGTAACTTCCCGCGAGAACGCGAGCTCAGCAGCGCCAGGACCGAGGTCACTTTTCAGAACGCGCAGTTCGCAAATGATTGCCGGATCAACGGCAACAATGCGAACATCGACGGAGGCCATCAGCGCATAAGCAGCCCGATGCACAGCCTCAATAGAGTAGGCGGTAGCACAGAGCTCAACGACAATAATCGCCTCAGTCGGAGACGCCGCTACATCCCCAGTAGGCATGCTCAGTAAGAGCTGGACGAATGCGAACTGTGGCTTGCGTGACTTGCATGGCTGGAATGGCTTGCATGCGACGAATGGCTGGAGTGCTGAGCTTGGGCTGTCATCGCCTCAGTGGACAATGCCAAAGTCAGATCGGTCGTGCCAGCAATGGTGGCTGCGTTCGCGACATGCTCGATAGCTGAAGAAATCTGCGGATCTGCAGCTTTTGCCGTCTGAGTCGAGACGAGCAAAGTGCCGACGGTCAGCGCGAACGGCTTGAGAAAATTCCTGCTGGACATCTGTTCCCCCGAACGTGGTCTGAAGAAATTCTCGTTTACCAATAGCGCGGCGTCAAGTGGCAATCTTTCTACCAATTTGGCGGAAAAAGAAATTGAGGTGTTTCCCCGACGATATTTGGCTTTTTATAGACATCGCCTGCGCCACTGCGATAGCAAGGTCGCGGGATTGCCCTGATTACATTGCGCGATTGTAATCCGCGCGACACCACGCGCTCACGCTCACGCGTGCAGCACGAGCATGCCTTTACAAAGGAGGATCGTCATGAAGCTCAAGTTCACTGCCGCCATGTTCGTCGCTGCGCTGGCCCTGCCGGCGGCCGCCCATGCTGCGCCTTGCAAGGATGCCAAGGGCAAGTTCATCAAGTGTCCGCCCGCCGCGCCGGCCGCCGCTGCCAGCCATGCGGCAGCAGCGCCCGCAGCTGCCGCGACACACGCAGCGGCCACCACGCGTCGCGGCCCCTGTCGCGATGCCAAGACCGGCCGCTTCAAGAAATGCTGATGCACCCGATAGCCTGATACATCGCGCGGGTCGTGAGCCCCGGATTGTTCGAAAATACAGAACCCGCCCGGCCTCAACCGGGCGGGTTTTCTATGGAAATCAGCATGCCACCAAATTCGACCGGTTTTGCGGCGCAATGAGCGCAGGGGGAAAATTGTATTCTAATCAACAGACTATCGGGAGGGGCATATACGGTGGTACGCTGATCCCTCCGGATCCGAACGATTTTCAGTTACATTCGGATCGGACATTTCGTTTTCTTTGGGCGGAACACCCGGTCCGTGGCTGGCCTTGGTTGCAACGGGTGCATGGACAGGAGGGGGTACACCACCATGCACCAGCCTACCGCTCCCTGCCAAAAGCCGAGAAGTGGCAGATCCCACGACCTCTCCGGACAGTTCCAGCAAGAGGGACGGGCATCAACATCGGGCGCTTGAGGCCCCGCCCTTCGACCGAGCTAGCGAACCCGGCCGCGTTTCACGAGATTGTAGATCGCCAGCAGCACGACCGCGCCAAGAAAGGCGACGAGGATGGTCATCGGATCGAACGGGCTGCTGGTGAGATGGGCATGTCCCGAAAGTGAGCCGAACAGAAGACGGCCTACGATCGAGCCGACGCAGCCCACGAGAATATTCCAGATATACCCCCCCTCGGTCCGCATCACCATGCCAGCGATCCAGCCGATAAAGCCACCAATGATGAGCGCGATGATGAAATGCATGGCGACGGTATCCTTCCCAATGGTTTGTCTTCGTCCCCACCGCTGAAGATGACACCTTCATGTAAGCGGCGCTATCGGCCGTTCCACCAGAATGGAGCATATTTGTTCTCGGAATGGCGGGGCTCTGCCCAACGCACGAATGGAACTCTCGCGGGGCCAATTTACAGGATGCAAATATCGGCAGTTCCGGTGGAGATGGCGGTCTCGTTGCTCCGATTGCGAGATGAAATGGTTCGTGCAATGACTGATGACTCAATCTCGCCATGGACTGCGGCCGAGGTTGAACAGGGGTGGTGACATGGAGGTTCGGGGTAATGGTCGATAACAAGCCAGCTGGTGACGTCGATGTTACGAAGGCGTGGCGCGCCTCGCAGGATCAGAAGGCGGGTGCCAGGCGTCTGCGTCTGTTCGCCGCGCTCGCTTGGGTCGTTGCTATCGGTGGTGAGATCGCGGGGATCGTCCTGCTGCGCCAGCATAAGTTCGACCACGGTAACCTCGCACTCCTGATCGGGATTCTCATTGGTATCGCCGTCTTCGCGATCGCCGGCAGCCTGATGTGGAAAGCGGCCAACAAGCAGGATCCGGCGCGCGAGTCTGAACCCTTCAAGTTCTTCGTTCAGAACCAGCTCGGCGCGATCATCACGGTCATCGCCTTTCTGCCGTTGCTGGCTCTGATCTTCCTCGACAAGGACATGGATCCCAAAAACAAGAAGATCGCCGGCGGTGTTGGCGTCGTGCTGGCTCTGCTGGCGACAGTGTTAGGGATCGACTTCAATCCACCATCGGTGGAAAAGTACACGCAGGACATGAATCAGTGCGCGGCGCAGATCAAGGCTGGCCAGCCCACAACCGCCTGCTCGCCCGAAGTCGCCGAACAGGCCAAGCAGATCGCCGCGGATTCCGAGACGGTCGCGGACGCAACCAAGGATGACGCTCATCCCGCGGGCCAGGACGTCGTTTACTGGATCGCGCCGGAAAATGGAGCCAAGACCTCGGCTACGCCGCATGTCTTCCACCTATGCGAGGCGGTGAGCCCGCTGCGCGGCAAGACAGTAAACCATGGCTCGGTAGCCGAAGCCTACGCGCAGAACGCGAACCGCATCACCAAGCAGATTGCCATGGAACAGTCCCAATGCGGGTTCAAAAAGTCGGAAGCAGCCCCAAGCGCTTCCGCAACCTGACACAGTTGGTTGAAAATCCGTTGGTGTCCGATGCGGGGGCCGAGTTGGATCGTAAGGCTCGACGATCCTGCAATGGCTCCCGCCCATAGCTGGCTGCGCTATTTGACATATCGAGGGAATACCAACGCCCGACTGGGCTAGAGCCAGCTCGCGACACCACCGTGCCGCGAGCACGTACCGCGATGGTTTTCGCTGAAGCTCCATGTACCATCGCGACATCGGGCGGTAGCGCCTCTGGGTTGGGATTGGGACCGCATCGGCCGGTGAACCGAGTGTCCATTCACGTTCGTATAATAGTCGGAACCATGCGAGATTCGCGAAGCGGAACTGTGATGGTTTGGCGTCTTGGCGACGGAGGCTGACGGGACAGCCACCAGGGCGATGCAAGCAAGGATCAGCGCTTTCTTCATGGTTCCCCCAACCGTTTCGAATGCTTCCGTCAGGTGCTGCGCTGCAGAGGTAAGCAAATCCGGTCAGCCACCATCATGCCTCTATGCCTGCCCATGTCTATCGCCTTTCCGGATCTCCCGGAGTTGGGTGATGATGCCGGTCCAGACAGTCTCGTTGCCTTCATGCTCCTCGGCGATGGCGATCGCCAGATTTTCCTCGGCGGTGCGCTCGGCATCTTCGCCATAGGTGGCAATCAGCATGGTCGCGACGCTATGCAATTCCCATTTGGCGACAACGGGCTCGACATCGAACTGTTTCATCATGGTTTGCCTGTCCGCAGGGTCTCAATCGCAAGAACTACACCACATTGCCCGCTCCAAATCATCGCCAATTTGTCATTCTCTCGCGATCGGGGCCGGTGTGAATGTATGGCTGCTTCCGATGCCCTGACCAAGGGGCCCGAACGGCCGTTATTGGGGCGATCGCGGCAAAATGCCCAGATGGGCGGTTCGCGTCCAGTTTAGGACATCAATCGGCACCCGTCAGGTCGGTGCCGCAGCGGGGACATTGCTTCGGCGGTAATGAGCGAACGAAGGGCTTGCCAAAAGTTATAATGCGCCATCGACATGTGGGACATCGTGCAAAAAATCGCGTGTAGATAACCGACGCTACGCAAAGAGTGAACGACACGTAAGCCAAAGGTTGGGCAAATCGCTCGCTGAAGCTGGCTACGTAGATAGTCAGCGGCACGAACGGTAGCCAGCCAAAGGAAGCTATGTAGAAGCGGGTCAAAGGGCTCATGTCATGGCTATACGGGCTAAAGGTCAAAGCTCGCAACGACCGCTTCCCACCAACCCAGGCCATTCCCGGTGCCAGCGACATCGATAAACAAACGACCGCTTCCGGCGTACGAGTTTAGGCGCATGAACGGCCGCTTTTAAGGCGAATTCTCCAGTTGGATGAGGCGGAAACGGTGACCTGGACGCGGGTTCAGATTTGCCTCTGCTGATAATCGCCTCGGCAAGCGCGCATGGCTTTGGCGATAGCCTTGTTGGTCTTATCGAGGTCGAAGCGCTCTGGATCGAATTTCGTACCCGCCCAGCGGCGCATCGCCTTGTACTCTTCGTGCCCGGAGTCGAGCCACGCTTCCAGGAAATCGGCATAGCCTGGGTATCCGCCGACGTCTTCTGGCGGGCATGCACGCTGACCGGCTACGCAGCGCGGATATTTGACATCATCCTCGATCCCGGCGCGGCGCAAAACCAACTCGTGCTGCCAGTCATCGCCAAAATCATATTGATACGAGATCGTGAGCGTTGGGTCGGCCTCATAGGGAAACGTCAGATCCTTGAGCTGGACTTCGGTCGTCTCAAACACCCGTGGGCCATAGGGTGTATCCTCGATAGCCTCCGGCGCGCCGATCGTCAGGCCCCCGACGTGAAACTGGTGCAAATGGCTGTCGGTCCACCCGAAGGCCGCCTGCAGCACTTCATGCAGCTGAGCGAAGTTGAGGTCGCTGGGTAGTTCCAGCGTGCGGGTGATCGCCGGCTCGACGCCGAGGATCCGGGCTTCAAGACGGACGATATAGGCGTAAGGATTGTAGGGTTTCGGCATGGCGCGACCATGCCCGCGAAGACAAAGAGCCACAAGCGTGAGGCCAGCATTTTGCGGCGAGCAATCCCCGTCGCAACCTAATGCATCCAGCCCCGCGTCGGCGGCGTTGACGGTGCAGGGGAGGGCGAGCGGTGCGCCGGTGGCGGCAGCGGATCGCCGAGACGCCACGTCGCATGATCGACGCCCGGCGTCCGCATCAGCAAGGCCAACGCTTCGTCATAGGCGGGATCGGGAAGGGCGCGCGCGAGATGGATCGCGCTCGCCTGCGATCCCGTATCGGTCAATGCGAGGCTCGCGATCGGCGTGTCCGTCCCGAGGTTGAAACGCAGCCCTTTCACGAAACGACGCCGCTCCTCCACCGCCTTCGTGACCAGGGCGCGATCGTCGAGGCCCTCGTAGGGCAGCCATTCGCGCGTCACCGGCATGACGGTGATCTCGATCAGCTGCGGCAGCCCCGAGCGGCCGATCGAGAAGCTCCCGGCGATGACCAGATGACCCTCGTGGTCGTCCGAGCGCCACAGCTCCTCCTCCAACGCGAAGCGCTTGTGGAACCGCCGCGCCATGTCCTCGTCCATCAGGAACGGCCAGTCCGGCAGATGCCGCACCAGGATCTTCTCCCCGAGCCGCGCGGGCTCGATCGATTTCACCTCGCCGATGAGGATCATGATCGCGTCCTGCGAGGCGCGGGCCAGCTGCAGCTCGCCGTGCCGGCGCCCGGCGATCGCGTCCCGGTCGTCGAGGCGGTACGTCTCGGGTACGAACAGGACACTGCCGAGACCGTCACCGCGCGCCTTGCAGCCATGGGCCGCCTGCAGCAGTTGTCGGCGCACCACGTACCAGTTGCGCTTGCCCGCCATGCGCGGGTGCCAGTGCGTCAGTTCGGCCCGGTCCCACAGGTAGTGGAGCAAGCCCCGGATCGTCAGGCGCTGGTTGGTCGCCTTCACTTCGGGCTTGTCATTGGTGAACGAGGCGGGCGCGGCGCGGGCCGGCCCGCGCGACAGCGGGAAGCCGAGCTTCAGCAGGGTCTCTCCCGTCTTCGCATCGTCCACGATCGCGCCGCCGCGCACCTGGGCAAGACCCGTCAGGAAATCCGGCGCCTCGTAGTGGTCGCAATGCGGCGCATGGAGCGCACCGGTCCCCGGCCAGCGCGCGACGATGTGCTGGCCATGCCGGTGCGTGATGTAGAGATCGAGATCGGCATCGCGCCGGCACAGGCAGCGGATGCGCTCCTTCTGCGCATAGGCATGGACGAGCAGGGCCTCGAACCCCGGCTCGTCCGCACCCATTTCCCGGTCGATGATGTGGTAGCGCTGCGTCACAGGCCCTGCGCGATCCCGTCCTCGACAATTCCCTGCCACTGCGGCCCCAGCACGAAATCCCTGCCGAACACCCCGACCGGACCATCGGCGGCATCGGTCATGTAGGGGTCCGGTTCCTTCGTCACCGTGCGCCCGGCCTTGCGCGCGTCCATCCACTGCGCATCGCGGGCGCGCAGCAGGCCGGTGAGCCAGCGCACGTCCGTCGCGATCGCAAAGGGATGCCGGCCCGCCAGCGTGTACCACAGGCACCGCTGGTAATCGTTGCGCGCGTCGCCGAGGATTTCGGCAAGCTCACGCTTGCCATCGGGATCGCCGGCCACGATCCGATCGATCGTGCAGGCTAGGTTATGGGCCTCTGCAATGGCGATACCCGGATCGGTGCCCACGCTGGCGCCGGCGAGCGCGCGGCGCTCCCAGCAGGTGTCGGGATCGTCGCGGACCTCGATCAGGCCGAGGTCGATATGGAGGTCATGAAGCCAGTCGTGTGTCATCGTTTGCCGTCCTTGCCACAGGTTGAAACACCCGAGAGAGCGCACGGACAAGCCTCCGGCGCGCACCAAAATACGGGGGTCGTTATGCTCTGGGTATGCTGGCGAGGCGTCGCTCGCCGATGGCTGGCCGGAGGCCCTGGTCTAAAATAGCACCCGAAAGGGACAGCTGCCTTCCGGCGGACCGGTGGCTCTTCTGTTCCCTACCCGTTCCGTTCGGTTGCGGCAAGAACAGGTATCCGCCGAAGGCGTTCCAGTCCATCCCATGCCGCAAACCCGTCCCAGCGAGGCTCCACTGGCAAACTCAATGGATTGAGCAGGCATGCCTCTGCCAGCGTCGTCTCCATTCTACCAAAATTGCAGGGCGCGCACGTAACGACCACGTTTTCAAGGCTGCTCTCGCCGCCACGGCTGTTGGGCAAGACATGGTCATATTGCAGCCACATGCACTGGAACGCCGCATGTTGCCCGGCATTGCGGTTCGTCCAGGTCACCGTATCCGGATATTCCCTGTTCAACAGCGTTCGGATTGCGGGGTCCACAACTGGTATCCCGCAGAAGCGGCAATGATAGCCATCACGTTCCACCACTGCTTTCTTCGTCGCCGGCGTCGGCATCCTGGGAACCGGACGAGCGTCCTTTGCAAGGTATGGTGGACCATCAGGTATGGAAATGAACCCGTGCCGTACCCGGCAGCCGGCACCCCAGGCAGCGTCGGTATATTGCCACACGACCGGACTATTCGCTTCGGCGAAGCAGCGGTCCGCTGTTTTCCGATCACCTGCCAGATGTGCGTCGACGCCGCTCGAGAGCAGTCTCGCCACTTCAAAGATCTCCGGAATGGGCTGCATGAGGCTGCGGCGAAGAGAGCGTGTCATTCGTCAACTGTGTGATCACCGCCGTCGAGTGGCAAGATACGATATAGAGCTATGGTCCAGAGGCTTGGCCCCGCTCCGGCCCTGCGGTCCGCAGCGGAACCTGCCCTACTCGCCGGAGCGCGCTCCGGCTCCCCGAGCCCCGCTCGCGGGTCTCGGCTCATCCGAGTGACGGTCAGGGGCAGGGGAAAGGGGGAGGGACCGGCTTCGTCCCCGCCGTCGCCGCGCTGATGGACGCAGGGTGACGGGAAGTGGAGCGCGACCGTTGGTCCCGCGCGCCCTTGCGGCGATCGGCCGCTCGCGTTGCCGCTCACCGGCCCATCGCCCATGCCATCGCCGCCCGGGGACGGACGGCGATGCGTCCCCCACGCACAGGTCCTGTCCATCCTCTCCTACGCCACCTTGCAGGCTCCCGGCGTTGCAGCGTGGTTTCGGCAGGCAAGGAGTTGCGTCGAGGCCAGGCGCCTCTAGCCGGATCGGGGCCGCCGGCGTCTGTTTCTCCTCTCGAGAAGCGCCGGCCCCGATCCGCCAAGCTCTGCCAGTCCTCTCCCGTGCCTCTTGCCCGCCAAGTGCCCACGCCGCGCCTTGGGGCCTGCGACGGCGGCTCCGGAGATGATGGACAGGAAAGGCCGAACCCTTGCGCGCGGGTGACCGGGAAGGAACCGGCCCCTGGTCGGGGCCGGGCGTGGTTCGTGCCCCGCGCTGCCGCGCGGCGTTTTCGATGCTCCGGCTCACCAGAGACGATAGGATTTGTGTCAAGAAATCAATCAGATAGACCAGATTTACCGCGCCCTGTAATAAGTAAAGGCCAAGGCGGGAACAGTCCTTGGCAAGTCAACAGGGGCCTTGCCCGAATAGTCTGGAGTATATCATGGCAACTATCGGTTATCTCGCACGCAGCGAACGTGGCGCATTTATCGGCAAGATCGACACGCTCGCCTTCAGCAATGTTGTCGGTCTGCGTCCCTTCCATTCCAGCAAGCCTAACGCACCCACTTTTGAAATGGTCGCGCGCACCGCGTCGCGTTCCTGGGTGGCGATCGGGGGCCTGTGGGAACAGACCATGAAAAGCACCGGCGAGAGCTTCCTTCAGGGGCGGATTGACGAACCGAGCATGGCGCGGCCGATGGACATCGCGCTCTTTCCCAACGAGGAAGGCGGCTTCAACATCGCATGGACCCGCCGCCGCACCCGGCAGGACCTGCCCACCGGGGAGGAGGGCATGGACATGCCGCCCGCCAGCGAAGCGCAGGACGATGGGCTGGGCAGCAGCACCGCAGGCGACGACACGTTCCTTGCCGGCATGACTGGTTCTGACATGACCGGACCCGCAAAGGCGAAGGGCCGCAAGGCCGCCGACGAGAACCCGGCCTGAACCAAGTGGAGCCGGGAAGGGGGCTTCACCCTTTCCGGCTCCATGGCTGAACATCGGTTATGTTCGCCCCGACGCTTACAGAACATCCGGGGCGATGCACAAGGGCAATTCCCATGGCACGCTTTGATACCTTCCGCGACTTCGCCACGCATTATGCAGACCTCACCAGCGCCGAAGCCTTCCCCGCCGCGTTCACCGCCGAAATCGCCAGCGCGCAGCTTTCTATTGTAGAAGAACCGACCAGCGCCGACATGCCCGACGAGCAACAGGCCCGCGCCTGCGTCGAGCAGATGACCGGCGACCTGTTCACGCTCCTTGCCGATACCCGTCTGGCCCCGCTTGCCCCCCGGATCGCATGGGGCATGGTCCATTCGTTCCACAAGGTTGCGCACTATCTGGCGGCGCAGGAGGATGACGCCGCGCGCGAGTTGGGCGAGCTTGCCCGTATCAGCGACCCTTCGGAAATCCACGCCGCGCAGATCGAGGACAGGCAGCGCCTGTGTCAGTCGCTCCATGAAGCCATGGCCGCCATCGAATGCATGCGCGACCATGCCGCCGAGGTCTACCGCGTCGAAACCGGCAGGCCATGGAGCGCGACCGGGGGCAGCCGCACGAGCCGCGCGTTGACCGCCTCGCAGATCGAGGCGAGAGACTTCCTTGCCGCACGCGCGCAGGAGCGGCGCGAAGCCCACGCGCCGAGCGGGCCGCTTGTCGTGGTCTCGGGCGGCAGCAACTGGACCGAGATTGACGCAATCTGGAACCGGCTTGACCTGATCCATGCGCGCGTTCCGGCCATGGTGCTCGCCACCACCGCCCAGCAAAAGGGCGCGGACCTGATCGCGGCGCGCTGGGCAGCGGCGCGGGGCGTGCCCTCGGTGCATTTCCGGCTTGAGCGCCGACACGGCAACCGTGCTGGGTTCAAGCGCAACGAGCAGCTTGTGAACCTACGCCCCGTCGAGGCGATCATCTGCGAGGGCAGCGGCATTCAGGCGAACCTTGCCCAGCGGTGCCGCGCGGCGGGCGTTCCGCTTACCATCTACCGACACAGCGATTTCGCCGGCGACCGCGACGACGACGGAAAGGAGGTGGCCTGATCGCGCGAGGGCCAAAGGGCGGGGGATGGTGCCGGCATCCCCCTTGTCCGGGCAAGGGGCCGCCCTGGGCGCGCGGGTCCCCTCTGGCCCGCCTCGCGGCGGACCAGTCCCGCGCGCCGGCCCGCGCCAGGGGCGGGCCAGGTCCCGGCTCGCTCACGGCGGCACGGGGGCCGCCGGTTACGCCTCGCCGGGCCTGCATCATCAGCGACGCGCCATCCGGATAGCCTTCGCCTCGCTGACGGGCCGGCCCATGCCGGCCACGCCCACGCATCGGCGGGCGCGAGAGAGGCAGGGAAGGGGCCTGCTGCTGGTCGTCCCAGCATGGAGGCGAACCACGATCGCCCTCAAGGATCAGCGGCCCCTCCAATTTTCTGGCGAAAATTGGTTCCTCCGCTGCCCGCTCAGGCGCCGGCTGCGCCGTCCCTGACCGCGGTCGCGCTTCCCCTCCGCGCAAGGTCTTGCCGCTTGGCGGTACAGGGCGACGCGGTGTCGCTTCGTTCATCCAATCATGCTATGGAGATCATTATGGCTACGCAGCACCCGAAAGAGCGTCTCGACCTCGACGAGCAGATCATCCGGATCGAGAAGCTTATCGTCGATGTTCAGAACACGCGACAGACGATGAGGCTGGAGCCTTGGAAACTGATGGCTACCGGAATTACGTCAGGTGCCGCGCTGTTTGCCGCTGCCGCGGCATTTACCAAGCTGCTCATGTAATCCAATCCGGCCGGGGCTTCGCGCTCCGGCCTTTTTCCTTGCGCCGGTCGATCTGCGTGGCCTGGGTTGACGTCTCACCTCAATCCCGACCCCAAACCGAGAATGGCAACGTGTGGTGGATGCCGTTGAAAAAGTCGCTTCTTGGTCGAAGGGTAAGGTTCCGATCGCTGCGGACGAACTGAGATACCTGGCTTCAGGTCATCGCGGCTTGTCTGGCGATGCTGATCTTGGCGAGCTTGCGCAGGTTCTGGACGGCTGCGGCGAGGTGGAATTCGTCCCGGGCACCATTGGGTCCGCGCAATCGCAGCCGGTCGAGCCGCATGATCCGTTTCAGGTGAGCGAACAGCATCTCAACCTTCTTGCGCTCGCGGCGCGAGACGATCCATTCGTCTTCCTGTGACAAGGCCCGCGCCAGATCGCGTGCGCCTTCGTGGATCGAGCGGGTTACCTTGCGAGTTGGCAAGATCGGCGTGCATCGCGGCTTCAGGACGCAACTCGTGCAGTCCTGTTGCCGGGCTCTGTAGCGGATGAAGCCGTCCTGGTCAGCCTCCGGCCGCGGCGAGGTGAAGTTGCGGTTGCGCGGCCTCAGGCGCTTGCCGGCCGGGCAGATATAGCTGTCATCCTCGTGATCGAAGGTGAAGTCGCTGCGTTCGAAAGCGCCATCGCTCCTGGCGGATTTGTCGAACACGGGCACGTGCGGCTCGATGCCGCGCTCGTGCACGAGCCAGGCGAGCATGCCGGCCGAACCATAGCCGGTGTCGCCGATCAGCTTGCGGGGCCATAGGTCATGGCGATCGGCTACCCGCTACCCGCTCGATCATCCGTTTGGCGGCGGTCACCTCGGCCTGGCGCACGGCCGTGCTCGCCTCGACATCCACAATCACCGCGTTTTCGACGTCGATGAGGTAATTGGTGGCGTAGCAGAAATCGGCGCGTCCACCATGCGCTTGGGTATAGCGGGCCGCTGGATCGACTGGCGAGACACGCTTGGGCTCGACCGGAGTTGCGCCACCGAAGATGGCATCGTCGAGAACGGCGAGGTACTCCTCGACGGCGCGCCTTGGCAGATCGGTGGCAAGGCCCTGCGTGCCCTCGACATACGTCTGCCGGTTGGCTTCTGCGCGGATCAGGCTGGCATCGACAGCAAAGCCGTCGCCTCGGACCAACCCTTCGTCAATACAACGCCGCACAGTGGCTTCGAACAGCTGGCGAAACAGGTCGCTCTCGCGGAAACGACCATGGCGGTTCTTTGAAAAGGTCGAGTGATCGGGCACGTCGCCGTCGAGACCCAGGCGGCAGAACCAGCGGTACGCCAAATTGAGGTGCACCTCCTCGCACAGGCGGCGCTCCGACCTGATGCCGAAGCAGTACCCCACGATCAGCATCCGTAGCATCAGCTCGGGGTCGATCGAAGGGCGGCCGATCGCGCTGTAGAACCCTCGCAGGTGCTCGCGCATGCCAGACAGGTCCACGAACCGGTCGATTACCCGCAGCAAATGATCGGCCGGAACGTGCCGATCCAGGCTGAACTCGTAGAACAAGGCCTCCTGCGCCGCCCGGCGCTCGCCCATCATTGCTTGGCATCCTTCAGCATTCTGATGCTGAATCAGACACTCACACCGAGTTCAAGGCCAACTTTTTCAACACTATCGGTGGTTAGCTGCCGTTGAGTTCGCGAGGTGCGAATTTACCTCTCGGCAAATCGCAAGAAGGTCTGCGCCATATGAAGGTACGATGATTATTGGGGAGGCATCACCGGTTGCGATCCGGGCTTTCTGCCTGCCTATAATCGCGGCATGCTCGTCATGGTATTGCTTGGCTGCCGCTGGATGGGGAGGCGGCAATAATCGGTCCAAGCCAGAGTGCTCGTAAGGAAATTGGCCGCAGACCACCTCTACCATCGAAATGATGTTGCCTTGTCTGAAATCCTCCATCTGGAGAATTTCAAGACCGGAAAGCGTCAACGTGTATTCGTCGCCTATCGACTGGCGCAGAAAGACGGTCGCCTTGTTCTCTCCGAGAACAATTCCCGTGAGCAATCCATCGTGGAAGTGTGGTACTTTAGGCGCCATACAGCTTCGTATCGCCAATCACCTAAAGTCCGCAAGTGAGGCGCGAGCTGCCGTTCGAATTCGCCCACGCCGGCAACGTGATCGACTGTCCCGACAGCGACGGCGGAGCCACTGTCAGAGGGATCGCGCCCCTGGAGCCTGCGAGCCAGTCGCGAGTACCGTGATGGCAGCCCTTCATGGCCCCGAGATGCGGACGAGAAGCGCTCAGTCTACCGACAAACCCATCCATCTACCCCAGCGCCGGCGCAAGGCCGACGACATTCCGGCACCATCATTCGCATCCCCGCTCCTGTGCTGGCCCCGTTGCTGTCTGACGCACGTGGGCGGCTCGGCCGACTAATGCGGAACGGACCGGCAAGCCGGCCCTCAAGCAGAAAGCCGGCCACGGTGGGGCCTGCGGTTTCCACTGCGTGGACCCTCCGCTTTTCAGCTTGTCCGCGTCGACCGGCCGCCCCCTCGATGTGCGTCAGCAACGACACCAGCACAGGAGCAGTCCCCATGCAGAACATCGCGGAATTTCGCATCATCGGCCGCCTCGGCAAGATCAGCACGATGGAGAAGGTGACCTACCTCGACATCGCTTCCAACTACGCCCGCAAGGAGGGCGACGGATGGAAGGATGACACCCACTGGAACCGTGTCACGCTCTTCGGCCGCGCCAAGGAACGCGCCGACAAACTCTCGACTGGAGACCTCGTCCACATCACTGGCCGCATCCGCCAGAGCCGCTACGAACGCGACGGCGAAACCCACTACGGCACCGACATCATCGCCGACCGCATGGGTGTCCTTCTCCGCAAGGGTGGCACCACCGAGCAGGACCCGATCGAGGACGATGACATCCCCTTCTGAGGGCGCCGGGAACCGGGGTGGATCGTCCGCCCCGAAGCCGGTCCCTCCAGCCACGGATCGCCACGACGCACCGGTGTCGGCGGGGCCGGCGTAGAGGCGCTGCGCCCCTCATGCCAGAGCGCGACAGTTTACCCTGCATTTTTAGGAATGGGAAATTTGAAGGGTAATTGTTGCATTTTGGCTATTTACCCTGCATTTCCGCGAAATGATAATTTCGCAGGGTAAAGCATGAACTTCCAGCCATTCTCAGACGAGCAGGCGAGGGTGATCGTCAACCTCGAACAGGCCTACCAGGTCTGGATGGAGGCTCTGCGCACTTTGAATGACATGCCCTACAACATGCGCATCAAGGAGGTGTCGGGTCGGGAGTATCTCTACGAAGTGACCGACCGGCGCGGAAGCATGAAGAGCAAGGGGCCAGTCAATCCCGAAAGGCTAGCGGAGTTTGACCAGTACAAGACCGAAAAGGCGCAGCTGAAGGATCGTCTCACCCGGAGCAAAGAAACTCTCAAGGAGCAGGCCAGCCTTTACCGGGCTTTGCGCCTGCCGATGCTGCCGGCGGAAGCCGGCAAGATCCTGCGCGAAGCAGACCGCCTTCGTTTTCTGGGTGAGCAGGCGATGGTCGTCGGCACCAACGCGCTGATCGTCTACGCGCTGGAGGCCAACGGTTTCATTCGGGATGCTCCCGATGAGACCCTCGATTTCGACATGGCTCTGACAGGACTTGAAGCCGACGAGGAGCGGCCAACCTTGTGGAAGGTCCTCAAGGAGGCCGACATGACATATTCGGTCAATACCGAGCGGCCCTTCCAGGCGCGAAATGCAAAAGCCTATGAGGTGGAAATCCTGTCGGCACCGAGCCGCATCGGCGGACAGATTGCGCAGGATCGGCCTCGGCCGATCCCGCTTCCCGAGCAGGAATGGCTTCTGAACGGCCGGCGGGTTGACCGGGTGGTCGGTGTACGCGACGGCGAGGCGGCGCGCATGGTCGCACCAGACCCGCGATGGTTTGCACTACAAAAGCTCTGGATGGCGGCAAAGCCCGAGCGCGCCCCGCAGAAGCAACCCAAGGACCGCAAGCAGGGGATTGCGCTGCTCGACGCCGTATGGGGCGCCATGCGGCACTACCCGCTGGACGAGGCTTTCTACGAAACACTGCCCGATGCCTTGAAGCCGCATTTCGAGCTTTGGGAAGCGAACAAGCCGCAACGCGGTTGAGCGGGAAACCATGAGCGACGCCATGATCATCCCAATAGACGCCACCGGCGAGTTCCGGCTTCCGGATGAAGTCATGGCCCGGCGCGGTTGGCGAGCTGGATCGCGTCTCGTTGTCGAATTGGTTCCTGGCGGATTGCTACTGAAGAGCGCTCCGCCCGATGGAGATCGGGAAGACCGAAGCACCGAGTGCGGATAGGCCCGGTAGAAGCCAGGCGACATCCCTGACTTGGAGAGATAGCTCAGATTGAGAATCAAAATTATGTTAAGCGCTGCTATAATAAGCATGGCAATCAATCCGAAACCCACGCCCATGTCCAGTCGATCGAGCGCGTGAATCTGTGACCGGACCTTGATTCAGAAAACCCATTGGACCCGGTGCTGATGCCGGCAGACACTCCCGATATGCCGGACGCCAGCATCATTACCATCGGTGAACCCATCTGCCTTCAGGCGACCGATCCCGCGCGCAATATCGCACGGCGGTACACGATCCTCGTCCAGCGCGATTTCTTCGGCGCGATCACCGTCGATTACAGTTGGGGCCGGATCGGCTCCATGGGGCAATGTCGTCGGGTCGCCTTCACCGATACCGGCCAGGCCGAAGAGTTCGCGCGCAAGCTGCTGGTTCGGCGCGATAGCGCGAGAAAACGCATTGGCGTCCCCTATCGGACCTGTTGAAGGCGGCGCTTTATACCCGCGCTTTGCCGCAACCTCGACAGATCCGGGATGGCGTCGTCCACGCCAGCATACCCAATGCGGCTACCACGTATCGTGAAAATGTCGCATTTTTACAATCACTCAACGGCAAGAATGGACCAATCTCTGCATTGTAAAAAAGCGTTGCTGATGGAAATCTGGCGATGCTGACATACGGGGGTGAATATGCGAAGAGTCTCACGGCCTGGCGTTGATCCTGCTGCCGTTGCGCGCGGTGCAGGCGACAGACCCGATCACCTAAGACCTACGTGCGCGAGGCCGGCTGATCAAAGTGGTCCATACGGGCACGGTCAACAACAATGTCCAGACAACCTACTCGCATGACGCGGCCGACAATCGAACGAACGTCAAGACTGATCTGATCCCGGAAAACTGGATCGCTTTGAGTTAGAGCGCGGGCTCGTCAGCGGGAGGGATTTCATGAAGCGGATGTGGTCGCGATTTGGTGCGTCTGTAGGTCTTTGCTCGATTGCGGCCGCAGCTCTGGCAAACGATACCGTGGTCTATACGTACGATGCGCTGGGGCGCCTGACGGCGAGTAGCGTGTCAGGAGGTCCCAACAACGGGCTACAGACCTCAACCGGCTTTGATCCCGCAGGAAATCGGTCGAGTTACGCAGTCGCCGGTGCGCCGGCCGCAATTCTTTCGGTCGCCGATGCCAGCCTCACAGAAGGCGGGATTGCTGTTGTAACAGTGACGCGGACCGGTTCCTTGGCGGGCGCCATTACCGTAAGCTACGCGACGTCGAACGGCTCGGCGGCGGCACCTGCCGACTACGCCGCGACAACCGGAGTGCTGACCTTTGCTCCCGGGGAAGCGTCCAAGACCATTTCCATCACAACGGTTGATGACAGCATCTATAAAGGCACCAGGACCTTCAACGTCACGCTGTCCAACCCGTCCTCGGGGGCGAGTCTCGTACGAGCGACCGGTGTCGTCAGCTGTTGATTTCCGCTGAGAGTTGACCCGGGAGGGGCATAAATTTCCACTGAGAATTGACCCATGTTTTGATCGTTCCCCTGGCTGATTTGTCGGGGGATCCAGGAGTGATCGACATGGCGTTATTGAGCGTAATCCGGCGCTGGCATTTCCGGCAGCACATTCCGATCCGTGAGATTGAACGGCGCACGGGATTGTCGCGCAACACGATCCGCAAGTACCTGCGGGCGGATACGGTGGAGCCGAAGTTCAAGGTCCCCGAGAGGCCGAGCAAGCTGGACCCGTTTGCCGAGAAGCTCTCGGCCTGGTTGAGGATCGAGGCTGGCAAGTCGCGCAAGCAGCGGCGCACAGCCAAGCAGATGTACGCCGATCTTGTGGTGTTGGGATATGACGGTTCCTACAACCGCGTCGCGGCCTTCGCGCGGGCCTGGAAGGCCGACCGCCAGCGGGACGCCCAGACCAGCGGGCGTGGTACATTCGTGCCGCTGATCTTCCAGCCTGGCGAGGCGTTCCAGTTCGACTGGAGCGAGGACTGGGCCCTGATCGCCGGCAAGCAGACCAAGCTGCAGGCGGCTCACACCAAACTGTCGCACAGCAAAGCGTTCATCGTCAGAGCCTATCCGCTTCAGACCCACGAGATGCTGTTCGACGCCATGACCCAGGCCTTCCGGGTGCTGGGCGGTGTGCCGCAGCGCGGGATCTTCGACAACATGAAGACCGCGGTCGACAAGATCGGCACCGGCAAGGCCCGGCAGGTCAACGCCCGCTTTGCGGCGATGGCCAGCCTGTAGCGCGACAAACTGTATGAGGATTGCGCGTCAATCAGGATGAGAATGTGATTGTCACGGCGCGTCGATCAGTGGCTGTTTTGATTGTCGCTGGCAAGTTCGTCGTTCTCATCCTGATTGACGCGGATGGTCTCGAGGATCTTTGGCGTGGTGTAGGCGGCCGGGCGGCCGGCACCGGTGCGCCTGGCCTGTGCGGTGCGCCGCCGGTAACTTTCGACGTTCATCTCGAAGATGGTGGCGTGGTGCACGAGCCTGTCGACAGCGGCGAGTGTCATGGCGGGATCGGGGAAGACCCTGTTCCATTCGCCGAAGGGCTGGTTGGCGGTGATCAGCAACGACCGTCGTTCGTAGCGTGCGCTGATCAACTCGAAGAGCACCGACGTCTCGGCCTGATCGCGCGAGATGTAGGCAAAGTCGTCGAGAACGAGCAGGTGGTATTTGTCGAGCTTGGCCATGGCGGATTCGAGTGCAAGTTCGCGTCGGGCGACCTGCAGGCGTTGCACGAGGTCGGAGGTTCGAGAAAACAGAACCCTCCAGCCCCGTTCCACCAGCGCAAGGCCGATTGCCGCGGCCAGATGGGATTTGCCGCCGCCCGGCGGACCGAACAGGATGAGGTTGGCCCCTTGTTCGAGCCAGCCATCGCCGGCGCACAGGGCCATGACCTGGGCCTTGGAGATCATCGGCACGGCATCGAAGGCGAAGCAGTCCAGGGTCTTGCCTGCAGGCAGATGGGCCTCTGCCAGGTGACGCTCGATCCGGCGGCGATCTCGTTCGGCGAGTTCGTGTTCGGCGAGCGCGGCGAGGAACCTGCTCGCGGGCCACCCCTCCTTGTCAGCCTGGGCGGCGAAGTCCCCCCAGATGTGCTTGATGGTGGGCAGGCGCAGCTCGTTGAGCATGAGGCTGAGGCGCTGTGCATCGATCATGGGAACTGCACTCATGCGGCTTCTCCCTGTTCGATAAGTCCGTCGTAGATCGAGAGCGGCACCAGTTCGACCACGACTTCGGGCAGATCGGCGGGGTCCGGACAGAACCGGGCCCGCAAGGTTGTCAGGCACGGCGTTCGGCGCGCGGTCAGATCATCGGTCAGGATCCCGGCGAGTTCGGCCTCGCAGGCACGTTCGTGGGCCATGGCCAGAAGTTCGACGGTGGTGCGGCAGGCTTCCCGCTCGCCCTGAACTTCCAGCAGGTGGTCGAACATCAGGCGATAGGCATCTCGCGGGAACAGGCTGTCGCGATAAACCAGCCCCAGCAGCGCCATGGGCTTGCGGCGCAGGGAATGGATCACGTGGCGGTAATCAACGACGTGGCCGTGCTTCCCGTTCATGCCGGCGCGGCCGCGCGGCAGGGTCATGAGCCTCGTGCCCCCGATGAAGACGTCGAGGCGGTCATCATACAGGCGGACCCGCAAACGGTGCCCGATTAGGCGGGATGGGACCGTGTAGAACACCTTGCGCAGCGTGAAGCCGCCCGAGGATGTGACCGTCACGAGGATCTCCTCGTAATCGGTGGTGCGCACGTCCGGCAGCGACTGCAGGAACTTGCGTTCGGCATCGATCCCGGGGCTGTGCCGCCGGTTGCGCGCATTTACGACCTCGTCGATGAAGCGGCGATAGTCGGCAAGGTCAGCGAAGTCGCCGCTACCTCGCAGCAGCAGCGCATCCTTCACGGCAGCCTTGATATGACCATGGGCACTCTCGATCGCGCCGTTCTCGTGAGCAACGCCCCGGTTGTTCCTCGTGGGCTCCATTCCATAATGGGCACAGAGCGCGTCATAGCGCCTGGTCAGGTCGATCCTGGCATCGGCCTCCAGATTGCGGAAGGCGGCCGAGAGGCTGTCGGTACGATGAAGCTTCGGCGCACCGCCTGCGGACCAGAGTGCGTTCTGCAGCCCTTCGGCCAAGGCAACGAAACTCTCGCCGCCCAGGATGACGTGCCCATGCTCGAAACCGCCGCGCGGCAACCGGAAGTGATAGAGCAGGTGATCCAGTGGTTGTCCGGCGATCGAGACAGCCAGATCGTCCATGCACGTAAAATCGGACAGGCCGAGCCGCCCGGCCTCGTGCACCTGCCGGAAGATGACTTCGCGATCTTGCCCGTTCATCGCGCGCCAGTCGCGAATGCGCCTCTCCAGGGTTCGCCGGGAGCCGAACACCGTCTCGGGGTATCGGCGCCGCAGTTCCTCGAAGATCGCGATAGGCCGCAGGCCCGGAGCAGCCTCCAGCATCGGCACGACCACCTCATCGAAGATACCGGCAAGGGGGTCAGGCCGGCGCCGGCTGCGTGGCGTTTGCCGCTGTGATGGCAACCGGGCGTCCTGAAGAACCCGATAGCCCGTCGCCGGGCTGAATCCAGCCTTAGCCGCCGCCAGAGCGACGGGGTCATTACGTCTGTTGGTCATGAAAAGTCTCACCTGATGATCGTTGATGTGTCGACCGGCCACACGTCAGGTCCTCCTTCTCGGAAAACCTCATGCATAGCGGCCACCACGACCATCACAGGCACCCCGCAAAGAGCGCCTCCGGTGTGTCGGGACCGGCTACGGGCTACGCCCTCCGCCGATCCCGACACACCGGATTCCCATCTTGATTGTCGCGCTTTCTCAACCTGATCGTCGCGCAACAGGCCAGCCACTATCTGTTCGAGCCCGAGTTCTGCAACCCAGCTTCGGGTTGGGAGAAGGGGCAGGTCGAGAAGAACGTTCAGGATGCGCGGCGGCGAATGTGGCAGGTGATGCCCGGCTTCCCGGATATCGATGCGCTCAACGCCTGGCTCGAAGAACAATGCATCGCACAATGGGGGCAGATCCAGCATGGAGTCCTGCCCGGCACTGTCGCCGATGTGCACGCCGCCGAGGTCGCCAGCCTGATGCCGCTGGGCCGTCCCTTCGACGGCTTCGTCGAGCACACCAAGCGGGTATCGCCCACCTGCCTGATATCTTTCGAGCGCAACCGGTATAGCGTTCCGGCATCCTTCGCCAACCGGCCGGTGAGCCTGCGGGTTTATCCCGATCGGATCGTCATTGCCGCCGAAGGGCAGATCCTGTGCGAGCATGGGCGGGTTATCGAGCGATCCCATGATCAGCCAGGACGGACGATCTATGACTGGCGGCACTATCTGGCGGTGGTCCAGCGCAAGCCCGGCGCTTTGCGCAACGGGGCGCCCTTCACCGAGATGCCGTCAGCGTTCCGGCAACTGCAAGGTGCGCTTCTGCGGCGCTCCGGCGGCGACAGGGAGATGGTGGAGATCCTCTCGCTGGTCCTGCATCATGACGAGCAGGCCGTGCTCTGTGCGGTGGAACTGGCGCTCGAGGCCGGGGTCCCCACCAAGACCCACATTCTCAATATCCTGCACCGCCTGATCGACGGTAAGGATGGCACTCCGCCCAGGATCGATGCCCCCCAGGCGCTGGTCCTGAGGCGTGAACCCAAGGCCAACGTCGCCCGCTATGATACCCTGCGGGACAAGGATCTGCGCGCATGTTGAGATCTGGGCGTCATGATCCCGCCAGCGCCGCCGTCGTGGTCATGCTGCGCGGCCTCAAGATGTATGGCATGGCCCAAGCGGTCAGCGATCTCATCGAACAGGGCGCGCCGGCGTTCGATGCGGCAGTTCCCATCATCTCCCAGTTGCTCAAGGCCGAGGTCGCCGAACGCGAGGTCAGGTCCATCGCCTACCAGATCAAGGCGGCCAGGTTCCCCGCCTACAAGGATCTGGCCGGCTTCGACTTTGCCTCCAGCGAAGTGAACGAAGCTATGGTCCGCCAGCTCCATCGCGGCGACTTCATCGACGGCGCCCATAATGTAGTGCTGATCGGTGGCCCGGGAACCGGAAAGACGCACGTTGCCACCGCCCTCGGCGTTCAGGCCGTCGAGCATCACCGCAAGAAGGTCCGGTTCTTCGCCACGGTCGACCTGGTCAATGCGCTTGAACAGGAAAAGGCCATGAACAAGGCGGGCCAGCTTGCGGACCGGCTGCTGCGCCTCGATCTCCTCATCCTTGACGAGCTTGGCTATCTGCCGTTCAGCCCGTCAGGCGGTGCACTCCTCTTCCACCTGCTCAGCAAACTCTACGAGCGCACCAGCGTCATCATCACCACTAACCTGAGCTTCAGCGAGTGGGCCGGCGTGTTCGGCGACGCCAAGATGACTACTGCGCTACTCGACCGGCTCACGCATCACTGCCACATCCTCGAGACCGGAAACGACAGCTTCCGGTTCCGCGCCAGCTCGGCAGCACCCAAATCCAGAAAGGAAAAATCACCCGCTTGACCCACCGCCCGTATCGCGGGACATATTACCCACCCGGGTCACTTCTCGATGGAAATCCCGGGTCAACTCTCAGCGGAAATCAACATGATGCGCCCATTCTCACCACTGCCGTAGACAGCAAAGCCCGCGCTATCGGGACCGCGGCCGGTCATGACCACGAGCATTTCAGCAAGCAGTTCCCCGAAACGGGGCTCAAGCGTGCTGTTCTTCAAAAACAACCCAACAATTCCACACATGGTCGATTCCCTCGTCAGAGAAGGAAGTCGTACTGGAGTATGGAAAATTGGTCAACTCACAGGAAACAAATTTGCCTGTAAGGAAATCAACTCTTCGGATATATGATTATCGACAAATACTTGGATGTCTCCGATAGCATCCGTTCCGGGCCATGCAGGGTCCCGCTGTCGAACAGCAGCGAATCTCCCGGCTGCATAGGGTAGCTCGCGTTGCCGTGGCGGTAGGTCAGTTCGCCTTCGAGCATGTAGATGAACTCGACGCCGCTATGCGCGAAGCCGGTGTAAGGGGCCGCATCTTCGCGAAGGGTGATAAGGTACGGCTCGAC
Organism: Novosphingobium sp. EMRT-2; assembly: GCF_005145025.1. Lineage (NCBI taxonomy): Bacteria > Pseudomonadati > Pseudomonadota > Alphaproteobacteria > Sphingomonadales > Sphingomonadaceae > Novosphingobium > Novosphingobium sp. EMRT-2. The sequence continues at coordinate 137,205 of NZ_CP039699.1, forward strand.
GTTGACATCGCCGCGCAACATATGGCCGAGCAGTTGATAGATATGGCCCACCTTGGTGCCGCGGCGCTCTATCGTAACGCCGGCGTTCGCCTTCACGTGCGAGCAGTCCTGCCGGTCTTCGAACGACGCGAAGAGAAGAGACAGGGGAACCTGCAATACGCCTGAGATCGCCTGGAGTGTGCCAAGCGAAGCGGAAATGCCCCCATTCTCGATTTTCGAGAGCATGCCGGTGGATATGCCCGCTGCCGAGGCAAGATCGGCGATAGAGAGATCGAGATCGCGCCGGACGGCACGAATTTGGGTGCCCAGTGCTTTTTCCAGACTGCGATCGGGCTTGCCGGGTGCGGCCGAGCCCGTCAAGGTATCCTGATCTTCGGTATTGACGGTAGCAGTAATGCCGACTCTCCGTTAAAAACCTGTTCGGGCACTGTTTCATAAAGAGGATGTTGCCCGATGTCATCATATCGATCAGGCAACTGCCGCCTCGCGCACCGCGCCGGGCAGCCCGCGTCGGCGCCTCGCCGCCCGCAGGGTATTGCTCAGCAGGCAGGCAATCGTCATTGGCCCAACCCCACCGGGGACGGGCGTTACAGCGGCGGCGTGATCCATTTCCTCGCGCACGGCATCGCCGATGATCACCTTCCTGCCGTCGCGCTCGACGCGGTTGATGCCAACGTCGATGACCACAGCCCCCGGCTTAACCCAATCTCCGCGCACAAGGCCCGGACTGCCTGCGGCGACAACAACGATGTCGGCGCTGCGCACGGTGTCCGGCAGGTTGCGGGTGGCTATGTGAGTGACGGTGACGGTGCACTCGCGTTCAAGCAGCAGCATGGCGACCGGCTTGCCGACTATGTTGGACTTGCCGATCACGACTGCCTTCAGGCCCCGGTAGTGGTCGATCGCGGTGTCGAGCAGGATCATGCAACCCAGCGGTGTGCAGGGGATCAGTCCTCCGGTGCCGGTGGAAAGACGCCCGACATTGACCGGATGGAAGCCGTCGACATCCTTCAGCGGATCAATCGCGTCCAGCACCAGGTCTGAATCGATGTGTTGCGGCAAGGGAAGCTGCACGAGGATGCCGTCGACCGCATCGTCGTCATTGAGCGCGGCCACGAAGCCAAGAAGTTCCTCCTGGCTCGTGGAGGCGGGAAGGCGGTGCTCGAACGACCGCATTCCCGCTTCCAGCGTCTGCGTCACCTTGGAGCGGACATAGACCTGACTGGCAGGGTCGTCGCCGACGAGCACCACCGCCAGTCCCGGCACGATCCCTTCCGCGGCCAGACTGACGACTTCTTCCGCGACCCGGCCACGAAGCTTCGCGGCGATCGCCCGTCCGTCTATGATGGCTGCCATCGGGTCAGTCGCGAAACACGACCGTTTTCGCGCCATTGGCGAGCGCGCGGCCGTCGAGATGGAAAGCTACCGCCCGCGCCAGCACCCGGCGCTCGATGTCGCGGCCCTTGCGCACGAGATCGTCGGGCGTGTCGTGGTGCGAGATGCGCTCCACGTCCTGCTCGATGATCGGTCCTTCGTCGAGGTCGGCGGTGACGTAGTGCGCGGTTGCGCCGATCAGCTTGACACCGCGCGCATGCGCCTGGTGATAGGGCTTGGCACCCTTGAAGCCTGGCAGAAACGAATGGTGGATGTTGATGCACCGGCCCGAGAGAAACGCGGCAAGGTCATCCGACAGGATCTGCATGTAGCGCGCCAGCACGATCAGTTCCGCGCCCGTCTCATCGACAATCGCCTTGATCCGGGCTTCCTGCTGCGGCTTCGTTTCCTTGGTGATCGGCAGGTGGTGGAACGGAATGCCACCGAAATCGACACCTTGATAGGTGCCGAGGGGATGGTTGGAGATGATGCCCACGACGTCCATCGGCAGTTCGCCGATGCGGTTGCGGTAAAGCAGATCAACCAGGCAGTGATCGAACTTGGATACCAGGATCAGCACCTTGCGCAGTTCATCCTTGGGACGCAGCGTCCAGTCGAGCGCGAGCTCTTCTGCCAGCGGCGCGATGCCGGCACGCAGATCATCGGCAGCGGCCTCATCCGGCAGGCTGAGCACGATGCGGCCGAAGAAGCGGCCGGTTTCGGCGTCATCGTACTGGTGCGCTTCCTTGATGTCGCCGCCATGGCGATACATCACGTCGGTAACGCGCGTGACGATCCCTGGCCGGTTGGCGCAGGACAGGGTCAGGAGATAGGGTTTGGTCATCGTGTCCTCGGATTAGAAGGCCAGCGCGGCTGCGGCGTGGTCGATCCACTCGCGCAGGCTGCCGGCAAAGCTACGGAAAGTGGCAAGGTCGTAAGTGGGACCGTCGTCGACTTGCCGGATGACGACACCGATATGCGCGATCACCGTGGTTGCCACCGAACCGCTGGAAAAGGATGCGGAGTGGAAATCGATCGCCGCCCCGCGCTGTAACAGCTTGCGCGCGCCTTCGCCTGCAAGACGCAGGACAACGTAGCCGCTGGACTGGTCGGATACCGATGCGAGTCCCGCAAGCCGATGCGTGAGATCGGCAGCGAAATCGGGAGCGGTGCCATCGTGGAACGCGAGCCAGGTCCCCGGGCCCGTGCCGATGAAGGTCACGGCTCCCGAGCCGCAGGCCGCCGGTCGGTCAAGCAGCGACATGCCCAGCGCAGTGCCGATCTTCGCGGCACTCATGCTCTTTCTCGCCATGACGGATGCCAGAGCGATATCATCGCGCTCCTGGATGGTGAGGTGTTCAGGCACGGACGCGGACTCCTTCGGGGTCGACAAAAATCGGGTTGCAGACTTCCGCCTGGATATCGCCTCCGCGCACCGGATCGTGGATGACAATGCGCTCGCCGTGACGCTGTGCGCCGTTGACCAGCAGGCCAAGCGCGATCGAATGGTCCAGCGTTGGCGACCAAGCGGCCGAGGTCACGAACCCTTCGTCGTTCTGCGGCAGCGGTGCTTCACCTGGGGCGAGCAGGTGTCCGCCACCACGCAGATGCCGGGTACGGTCGACCGGCCTGAGACCGACCAGCGCGGGGCGCGACGGATCCGCGAGCCCGCGCCTGGCAGCCATGGCGCGGCCGATGAAATCCTTCTTTTTCGACATCATCCGGCCCATGCCGAGGTCGGCTGCAGTGGTCTGGCCATTCAGTTCGTTGCCCGCGGCATGGCCCTTCTCGATGCGCATAACGCCGAGCGCCTCGGTGCCGTAGGGCACGGCGTCGTAGGAGCGGCCGGCAGCGAAGAGGTGGCGCACCAGTTTGTCGCCGAGCGTCGCAGGTACGCTTACTTCGTAGGCCAGCTCACCGGAGAACGACAGGCGGTAGATGCGCGCCTCGAAACCCTGCCAGCGGAACTTCGCAGCGCCCATGAACGGCAGGGCGTCGTTCGATACGTCAAGGTCCGGAAATGCCGCCTGCAGCATCTCGCGCGAACGGGGACCGGCGACGGCGTAGGTGGCCCACTGTTCGGTCACCGAAGTGGCCTGAACGTCGAGCTCGGGCCAGAGCACTTGCCGGGCATAGTCGATATGCTGCATAACCCGCGCGGCGTTGACCGTGGTGGTGGTGACGAAGAAGCTGTCCTCTGCGAAACGGGTGGTTGTGCCGTCATCCATGACGATGCCGTCCTCGCGCAGCATCACGCCATAGCGCGCCTTGCCGACGGCAAGGGTCGAGAACATGTTGATGTAGAGCCGGTCGAGCAGCAGGGCGGCATCGGGGCCATGCACGTCGATCTTGCCGAGCGTTGACACGTCGCAGATGCCGACGCCGCGCCGGGTCATCGTAACCTCGCGGTTGACTGTCTCCAGCCAGGACGCCTCCCCCGGGCGGCTGAACCACTGCGCACGCTTCCACTGTCCGGCATCAACGAAGGTTGCACCTTGTTCGGCCGCCCAGTCATGGCTGGCCGTGCGGCGCACAGGGCGGAAGGATTCCTCGCGGTGATGGCCCGCCAGCACGCCGATCGCCACTGGCTGATAAGGCGCGCGCGACATGATCGTCCCTGCCGCACCAATCGTGCGGTCAGTTGCCGCCGCCAGCAGTGCGTGGCCATTGAGCTGACTGGTCTTGCCCTGGTCGGTCGCCATGCCAAGCGTCGTGTAGCGCTTCATGTGTTCGATGGACACGAAGCCTTCACGGGCAGCGAGCTGCACGTCGCTGGCTGTCACGTCGTTTTGGAAATCGACGAAGCACTTGGTTCGCGCGCCCGGTACATGCCACAAGGGCGCGGTCGACGCGGCTTCGTCCGCTGCCCGAAACGAGGGCGGGGGAACAGCGCGGCCGGTTGCGTCCGCCACGGCGTCGGTACCCTTGGCAGCGCCGTCGACTAGGGCCTGCGCCAGCGAGAACCGGCCTGCCGCCGCACCGGCCGGAACGAGCCCGGGTGGGGTCTCGTCGAGCAGGAAAGTCTGTTGCGATTCCGACCACACAGGTTTTGCTCCCATGTTGCTGCCAAGGCCGATTGCCGGATTCCAGCCGCCACCCATCGCGACGAGATCCGCGCGGAGCGTGCGGCGCGAACCATCCGCGAGGCGCACGTCAACCTTCCTGACCGGAACACCGTGCACGTCAGTGACGATCGCGCCGCTCAGGATTTCGACACCACGCGTACGTAGTTCAGCGGCGAGGGCAGGCTCATCTTCGCGGTGGTCGACAAGCACGACGGAGGCGCCCGCTGCCGCCAGGTCCCGCGCAGTCGACCATCCGCTGTCGCTGGCGGTAAACACGACGGCGCGCTGTCCGGGAACCGCGGCGTAACGATTGACGTAAGTCGAGACAGCCGAGGCAGTCATGACACCAGGCCGGTCATTGCCACCGAACACCAGCGGCCGCTCGATGGCGCCTGTCGCGAGGATGGCGCGGCGGGAGACGATCTTCCACAACCGCTGACGCGGCTGCCCCGGCAGCGGGGCGACAAGATGGTCGGAAACGCGTTCGACGGCCACATATTCGTCGTCATAGACCCCGAATACGCCGGTACGGCTGAGCACGCGCACGTTCGGAAGCGAGGCCAGCTCCGCCAGCACCTGTGCAACCCATTGCACTGCGGACATGCTGTCGATCTCCTGCCGCTCGCTCAGCAGGCGCCCGCCGGGACGGGCGTCCTCGTCCGCCAGCATGACGCGCAGCCCTGCACGTCCTGCGGTCAGGGCCGCCGCAAGACCGGCCGCACCACCACCGATGACGAGCAGATCGCAGAAGGCATGCTCGCGGTCATACTCGCTCGGATCGGGCAGCATGGAGAGCTTGCCCAGCCCCGCCGCCCGCCGGATAAGCGGCTCGTACACCTTCTCCCAGAATTTAGCGGGCCACATGAAGGTCTTGTAATAGAAGCCCGCCACAAAGATCGGCGAGGCAAGCTGATTCACGGCCAGCAGATCATAGCGCAGACTGGGCCAGCGGTTCTGACTGCTCGCCTCCAGACCGTCGAACAGCGAGACGGTGGTCGCGCGCGTATTCGGCTCGGCGTGGGCGCCGGTACGCAGGGTGACGAGGGCGTTGGGCTCCTCGCTTCCCGCTGTGAGGATCCCGCGCGCCCGGTGGTACTTGAACGAGCGGCCGACGAGACGGACATCATTAGCTACGAGAGCGGAGGCGAGAGTGTCGCCCTCAAAGCCCGAATAGGCCTTCCCGTCGAAGGTGAAGGAAAGCGGGCGCTGCCTGTCGATCAGGCCACCGGCAGAAAGGCGGCTCATGCGGGTGTCTCCCGGGACAGCGTGGCGGCGGCGATGCGGTGTGTGCGGGTGTGGCGCAGCACGGTGATCCAGTTGCGGCACCCTTGCGCATGGTACCAGTGCTCGGCCATCTCGCCGATCACGTTGTCGCGCAGGTACACATAGTCGTAGAAGCCGTCCTCGCCTTCAGGGCGGCGGGGCGAAGCATCGCCGCGATAGACGAATTCCTGGGAGTCACGTTCGCCGCAATAGGGACAGGGTATGCGCATGGCCTCGTTCCCTCAGTGAAGATTGGGTTGGGCGCCGGCGCCCTTTTCGTCGATCAGATGACCGCGCTCGAAGCGGTCGAAGCGGTAGGCGGCAGCCGTATCGTGCGGGGCGCCCGTCGCGAGCAGATGGGCAAAGCAGCGCCCGGCGGCCGGCGTTGCCTTGAAACCGCCGTAGCACCAGCCCCCGTTAAGATAGAGGCCCTCGACCGGGGTGCGGTCAATGATCGGGGAGCCGTCCATCGACATGTCCACGACACCGCCCCAGGAACGCAGCAGGCGGGCGCGACCGATCATCGGCATGATCGCCATGCCACCCTCGCACACGTCCTCCACTACCGGCATGTTCCCCCGCTGGGCGTAAGTGTTGTATCCGTCGATGTCGCCGCCGAAGACGAGCCCCCCCTTGTCCGACTGGCTGATGTAGAAGTGTCCGGCCCCGAAAGTGATGACGCCGGGAATGACCGGCTTCAGCCCCTCGGTCACGAAGGCCTGGAGCACATGGCTCTCGATCGGCAGGCGCAGCCCGGCCATCGCTGCGACGGCAGAGGAATGTCCGGCCACCGACAGGCCGACTTTGTTCGCGCGGATTGCACCGCGCGTTGTCTCCACGCCGGTGACGGCGCCGCTGGCGTCACGAAGGAAGCCCTTGACCTCGCAGTTCTGAATGATGTCGACCCCAAAGTCGGAAGCGCCGCGGGCATAACCCCAGACGACCGCGTCGTGCCGGGCAGTACCTCCGCGACGATGCAGCAGGCCACCCATGATCGGGAAGCGGGCCGAATCGAAATTCAGGAACGGTGCCATCTTGCGCACCGCGTCCCGGTCCAGCAATTCCGCTCCCGCGCCATGGAGCAGCATCGCGTTGCCGCGCCGGGCGAAAGCATCACGCTGGGCATCGCTGTGGTACAGGTTCAGGATGCCGCGCTGGCTGACCATCACATTGTAGTTCAGGTCCTGCTCCAGCCCTTCCCAAAGCTTCATCGAAAATTCGTAGAAGGGCTCGTTGCCGGGCAATCCGTAGTTGGAGCGGATGATCGTGGTGTTGCGTCCGGCGTTGCCGCCGCCGATCCACCCACGCTCGACCACTGCGACGCGGCGGATACCGTGGACCTTGGCGAGGTAGTAGGCAGTGGCCAGGCCGTGGCCGCCGCCACCGACGATGACGATATCGTAACCCTCAGCAGGCGCGGAATCGCGCCAGGTCGGGCGCCAATCGCGATGCCCCTTGAGAGCGTGCGTGGCAAGATTGAAAATGGAAAAGCGCGTCATGCGTGCGGCGCCTCGAAATTCGTGTGATGTGATGTCTTGTAAGTAGCCGTTCGGCACCATATCGCTTGTCCATGAGCGACCCTTATATGACCAAAACCGACAAGCTTCGCAGCGCTGAAGAAATTCGGACGCTAGGGCTGTTGCTGATCGACGGATTCTCGCTGATGTCCTATGCCTCAGTAATTGAGGTCTTCCGCGCAGCGAACGCGCTGGCGGGGCGCACGCTCTATCGCTGGTCCCACATTTCAGTTGATGGAAGGCCGATCCATGCGTCGAATGGCGCAACGATCCTAGCCGACTTCGCGGTGGGCCAGCCGTTTGACTGCGAAACGCTGTTCGTTTTCGCAGGCGGTGACCCCACGGGGTTTTCGGATGCACGCACATTTGCTTGGTTACGGCGCATGGCGGCACAGGGCGCAGTCATCACAGGGGTATCTGCTGGCCCTTTCCTGCTGGCGCGGGCCGGGCTTCTCGATGGTTATCGCGCGACGATCCATTGGGAGCATCGGCCCGTCTTCGTTGAAACTTTTCCGAATGTTTCGCCAGAAACCGTACTGTTTGTCATCGACCGCCGCCGCGTGACCTGCGCGGGCGGGATGGCGGGTTTGGACCTGGCGATCGAAATGATCGAGCGTGAGCAAGGTTACGGCCTTTCCTCGATTATTTCGGACTGGTTCATCCGTACCGATACCCGTAGGGCCGACCGCCCTCAGCGGTTGAGCCTGCGCGAAAGGCATCAGGTGTCCAATGACACGGTACTGAAGGTACTCGCTCATATGGAGGAAACGGTGGAGGAACCATCCCCGCGCGAAACCCTAGCTAAAATCGCAGAGGTCTCGGTCAGGCAATTGGAACGCCTGTTCCGCAACCATCTCAGTGCGACCATGCGGGAGAGCTATATGCGCATCCGGCTCGAGAAGTCGGAGCAACTCTTGCGCACGACGGCGCTGTCCGTCACACAAGTTGCATTAGCTTGCGGGTTTCAGAGTGCCAGCCATTTTAGCCGCAGTTTTCGTGATCGCTATGGGAAACCGCCCTCGGGGCGGGCGAGGAGAGATCGAGAATCCTAATCGGGGGCGTTCGCGGGCCGGTGTTCCCAGCACGAGGCCGGGAATTGGACTCAGCACCAGCATCGTCGCCACGGGAAGTTCGGATCGGGCCATCGATACGTGGTTCACGCGAGTCGAGGACGTCCACGGTGCGCAGCCGGTCGAATGAATCGCGCGCCAGCCATGAAGCGATGGCAATCTTGGCATGATCGCGGGCCGTTGGGCAAAAGACCCGTCACCGCGTCGACGGCGAATCGAACATCACGCCGCAAGTGGACGAGGCAGATGTCGGACGCCAAAATAGAGCGCAATGGCGTGCAATGCGCTGTTATTGAGCGCCACAATAGACTGCATTCAAAGGGCGCAGCAGCGGCAGGCAGATCCGGTTACTGATCGGCGAACCGCTTGGCCAATCTGGCGCTTGCCCCACTTTTAGCGGCAAGCTTTGAGCCATACCGCAAGACGGTACGCGCATCGCGCCACCGGTAGGCCTGCATGATAGCTGGCAGTCCTTCTCCTGCCGCAAAATTGTCCTGGGCCACCCCGACCCGGATCGAATGTGACGAGACCGTGCTGAGCCAGCGGTCGCGTTCGGCTTCGCTCATTTCACCGAGCAGGCCCTTCTCCCAGGCGCGACGGATGAGCCGCCTGTAAATGAGTGTGATGCTGTTCGGGTGCAGGCGCTCGGTGCCGATGCTGTCGATCGAGCCGTCGAAGTGCGTCGTCACGCGGCGCAGCAGCGGACCCTTGTCCACCCTGCCCGCTTCACGCCAGCGGGCAATGGCCGCCATCGTCGCGGGAGAAAGATAAGCCTCGGCTCCGGCTTGCTTTCGGTCGGTCTTGCTTGAAGGGATGTGCAACAAACCGGCTCCGTCGCTGTCGGGCCCCTCGATATGCCCGACATCGATCGCGACCAGTTCCGAGCGCCGCGCGGCTGTATCGTAAGCGATGCGCAACATGGCCGCGTCGCGCATCCCCAATTCATCGCGGCGGCAGGCCTTGAGCACATGGGCCAGGCACACGCCAGAGGCGGGACTGTCGAGATCAGCGATGTCGCCCTTGAACCGGATGGCGCGCGCCTGCCTCTGGCGCACGCCGAGATGATTGCGCGCCGCCTTGCGCTCGAACTTGACCAGCGCTGCGGCGGTCGGATCCGTCAACCCTGCCATGCGGTAGGCCCACCCGACATGGACGAGGTAGCGCTCGATCGTGGCCATGGCGCGGGTCTTTACGGACGATGGATCGATCCCGGCAAGCGCACGGATCCAGGCGGCGACGTCGGCGGGTTCGGCCGCACCCGGTACAATCCGGCGTGAGTGGCACCACTGTCCCCACAAAGTCAGGTCCGAGCGGAACGCGCGCCGGGTATTGATCGACCAGCCCCGCATCGCGGCGTCGAGCAAGGCCTCGTCGATACCGCCACCCGGACGGGTTCCCGTCCCAATCAGGGGGCGTCACATAAAACGGGCACAGATATACGCTAAGCCTTTTGGGGCACGGTAGCGCCGATCTTTTGGCGCAGCGGCCGTAGCGTGCCGGTCGTTAAGTCATGATCCGTCCAAAGGTAATCGCCGGTCAGATTGATGTGTTGCCAGCCCAGCGGTGACAGATGTTGGAGAAATTCGGCCGGGATTTCCTTTCCTTGCTGCTCCATATGGCGAAGCACCGCCTCGAGGTAGGTCGTGTTCCAGAGGACAATGGCTCCAGCCACCAGATTGAGCGCGGACGCTCGGTGTCCTTGAGCCTGTAGCCCATGGTCGCGTATCCGGCCGGTGCGGTGAAAGAAGATCGCGCGCTTGAGGGCGTTCTGCGCCTCGCCCTTGTTCAGTTCGCGCGTAGCACGGCGCCGTTCTTCCAGCTTTTCGATCCAGTCTAGGGTGAAAAGCGTCCGTTCAACCCGGCCTATCTCGCGTAGCGCCAGCGCCAGGCCGTTGGCGCGCGGATATGAACCAAGGCGCTCGAGCATGGTGGAGGCACTCGTGACTCCGGTCCGGATAGATGTTGCGAGGCGGACGATGTCTTCCCAGTGGCTAGCGATGAGCTGTTCATCAATGGCTTGCGCGGCCATCGGGGCTATGGTCGGCCCTGGCCGCGCATCGCGGAACAAGTGGAGGCGCCGGGCGGCGATATTGGGAATTCGCGGTGCGAACTGGAACCCCAGCAAATGGCAGAGCGCGAAAACATGGTCGGAAATGCCGCCGCCATCGGTATGGTGGCGTTCAATCGCAAGTTCGGCACCATGATGCAGCAGGCCGTCAAGGACGTGGGCTGCCTCGCTCGCACCGGCGGAAATAACCTTGGCATGAAACGGCGCATAGCGATCCGAGACGTGAGTATAGAAGGATACCGAAGGTTCACTGCCCTTGTGGGGATTGACAGAACCGGTCGCCTGCGCGCGGCGATCAAGTGGAAAGTTCTGGCCATCGGAACTCGACACATTTCCATCGCCGAACACATTTGACAGCGTCATGCGATGCTGAGCATCGGCCAACATCGCCAAGGCGGCGCCGTAGCTGTCTTCGCGTAAATGCCATGCCGCAAGCCAACCGAGTTGGCGCTGGCTCACCAAATCGCAGGCCTCTGCCATGCGGGCGTGGCCGAGATTGGTGGCGTCGGCAAGAACCGCTGTCAGGACAGTGCGGGGATCATCATGTACGCGGCCCGTGGTGAGATGGGTAAAGCATTTCGAGAAGCCGGTCCAACGATCAACCTCCGCCAGCAGGTCAGTAATGCGGATGGCCGGCAAATGGCCATACAAGGGAGAGAGTGCCCTTTCGGCTTCCTCCGGTGTGATGGCTCGAAGTGGCGATATCCGCAGCTTGCCGCCTGAAAAGTGCACATCTTCGAGCCCGTCCGCTTCCACCTTTGCGTCCACCTCGGCCAGCCTTCGGGAAAGGAGCGCCTTGCGCTCCTCGAGCCAGACTGCGGCCGTATCGGCGACCGGGACAGGCAATGGACCAGCGGCCCTCATAGCAGTGAACACCGGGGTGGAGATAAGTTGCTGCTCCACGGCTCTGTATCGCCGGCTGCCTTCGACCCACACGTCACCCGCTCGCAAGCGGTCCCGCAACTCGGCGAGGACACAGAACTCGAAAATACGGCGATCAAGACCGGCTCGGCCAATCCGTCGCCGCCATGCCGGTCGGACGAAACCAAGCGCGGCATCTGCTGGTAGCTTGCGCAGGCGGCCACTTCCGAGATCGCGCATTGTCGCGATGGCTCGAGCAAGACCCACACAGGCAGGCACCGCACCGAAGGTGAAGCTTGCGACGAAGGCCGGGCCGATCTGTCGCAGGATCGGCAGGTTCGATCGCGCGAGTTCGACGGGATCGAGCGGATCGGGACGGACAAGTCGCTTGGCTTCCTCGATCTCGGAACCGAGATCGTCCCATCCGATAACCTCTTCAATGGCGCTGAGAGGATCTGCACCGCTGTCCCTTGCATCAATGATCGCAGTTCCGAGACGGGCCAGCAGACGAATTTTGCCATTGATGGTGCGTTTGTCGCGCTTCAGCGCAGCCTCTTCCCGGCGCTCGGCACGCCGGAACATCTGTCCGATCAAACGTTCGAACATCATCACGGCATCGTCAGTCAGGGCGATCTGCATTTCGGCAACGGTGGCAGCCAGAATGGCCCGGCGACGGATCGGGTTCAGGACGGATAGATGTTGCGCAGTGAGCCGCACGCCCTCCTGATTAAGGCGCCGCAGTCGTTCTGGATGGACTGGGGCTACAACTTCAGGCTCCAAGCCGATTGCCCGCAATGTGGACAATCGCTCGAGAATTTCCGCGAAGGCACGTCGTCCCGGTCTACCGGGTGGTTGGCGGATCCAGGCAAGAATGCTGATGCGGCCTGCATTGTGCTGCAGCAGCAGCGAGTCCAGCAGGCCGCATTGCACTGAAGTCAGACTTCCCGTCAGCAGGTTGCCCACGTTCCGCTCGGCATCTAACAGAGCTTTGCTCACCATGCGTTCCAGGGACGTGATACCGGGCACGATTATCTGCCGGCGGCGGAATTCTTCCATCAGGATCCGCGCGAGATCGATTCCACCGGTCATGGTCAGTGCGATCGGCAAGAGCCAAGCCTGCAGTTCTGCATGGATCGGACGGCTCAATTGCCGGAAACCGAATACCTCGCGCAGCGTATCGAGTTGCTCATACCGGGTGGGACCACGCGTGGCATAATCGGCAAGCGCGTCCGGCTCGACGCCGAGCTGATCCCCGACGAACCTGAGAGGAGCATCAGGGATGAATTCGCCGGGTTTCAGCAATCGGCCAGGATATCGCAAGGCGCAGAGCTGCAGCGCAAAACCGAGGCGGTTGTGGGGACGCCTCCGGCTCGTGATGACGCGCAGATCTGCGGAACTGAGCGTCCAGTATCGCACCAGATCTGGCTCGCTCTCCGGCAAGGCGAACAACTCGGCGTGTTGCGCCTCGATCAGAACAGAGCGGCGGGGCATCGGGTCAGGCCTTGACCGGTCCCGTCCAGCCAATGCGATCGAGCGTGCCGATGAGGGTCGATCGCGGCACCTTGAATGATCGGCACACCGACGCCTTGCTTGCGCCGGCATCGAGGGCTGCCGTGATCTGCTCGATCGTTTCCGCGTCAATGCTGGGCGGCCGGCCCCCGCGCCGGCCCCGTCGTCGAGCTGCGACCAAGCCTGCCATCACCCGCTCACGCGTGAGCGCGCGTTCATATTGGGCGAGCGCGCCGAAGAGCGAAAACAGCAATTCACCATGGGGCGTGCTTGTGTCCATCTGCTCCGTTAGCGATCGGAAGGCCACACCTCGATTTTTCAGATCGGTTATGATCGCCAGAAGATTGGTCAATGATCGCCCGAGACGGTCGAGTTTCCAAACGACCAAGGTGTCGCCGGCCTTCAGGAATTCGAGGCAAGCCTTCAGGCCGGGACGATCATCCCGGGCGCCCGATGCCTTGTCGGAATAGAGATGGCGCTCATCGACACCTGCGGCGAGGAGGGCATCGCGTTGAAGGTCAACCGACTGACGGTCATCGACCGATGAGACACGCATGTACCCGATGAGCATGTGCGACAAACCCTGAAATTGATGTTGTCGCGCACTAGATCAAAGCGACAGGGTTTGTCGTGCAAAATCAACCATGGTTGTCGAGGCGTAGCGTGGTTGCGATGCTACCCTGTCGGACAACATGCGTTTTCCGATCAGATTAGATCCGACCAATGCGCGTCACCAAAAAATCCAGCATCTTTCATGGTGACGCGCAATTTACTCTATCGCGTACTTTCGTTGAAATCGGACCTTAGATGAGCCGTGTCGTAGATGATCGTGATTTTCTGGAATTTTTGCGCATCGGCTGTCAATTCGAAGACGTCGACGCACTCGAACTTGACCAGCTTCCCATTCCCCAGCGTCCAGTCGTACTCGAAATGCAGAGCGATCGCTGAGCCAGTGTTGGATTGGTAAAAGACATTCAACAACCGGGTTTCAGACCGCGCGGTATCTGCGAACAGCGCCGTGTAGAAGGACTGCGCGTCACGTACACCGTAAAGAGGCGAGGAAACCTGAGCATCTTGCGAAAATAAAGCCAGTGTGGCGTCAAGATTCCCATCATTAAGCGCGGTCAGGTATCTTTGGCATAATTCTTTGGTAGTCATACTTGGTTCCTTTAGAGCCAAGCCGACACGCCTCATCGAGTCTCGCCAGCTTGGCGGCCTCGATGAAAGATGGTCTATCCGAGCCGCAATCAGGTGCGGCGATAATAATCTCGATGGGAAAACGGACTGACCATTCGCCGATTATGCCCGACGGCATATAGCAACGTCAAGGACTGTCATCAGGAGCTCTCATGAGATTTTCTAGTTGAACGACAATCAGGTGTTTTGCGACGCTCACCGGCCTTACCGTATATCTGTGCCCGTTTTATGTGACGTCCCCAGACGGAGGTGCCCGAACTCCAGTGGTAAGAGCCGCCGTATCGGGGCGATTTCGAGCACCTGCGCCGTTGGAACTGCTGCGGCAATATTTCGGCCTTGACCTTGGACCATGGTCCTGCCCGTAAGAGGCCTCCCCAATAGCGGTGCCTTTGCGGCGCGGCACTCCAGATCGATCCGAGGAGTATGGGGAACAAGCGCGTCGTTCACATCGTCGATGACGAAGAGACAATCCGAAAGGCACTGCGATTCACGTTGCGTACCGCCGGCTTCGCCGTCGAGGCCTACGCTTCGGGGCCGGAGTTTCTGTCGGCCGCGGGTGACGCTAAGAAAGGCTGCGTGATCCTCGACATGCACATGCCGGATATGGACGGCCTTCAGGTCCAGGTGGAGCTGACGCGACGCGGGATTGATATGCCTGTCGTCATGCTCACCGGCAATGGCGATCCCACGCTCGCCGTGCAGGCAATGCAGGCGGGCGCTGCCGACTTTCTCGCCAAACCGGTCGAAAAGGCCGCATTGCTTGGCGCGATCGACCGCGCCTTCAGCTCGCTGGAGAATATAACCGGGCGTGCCGCAGTACAGGCCGACGCGCTGTCGAAAGCCGCGAGACTGACGCAGCGCGAACGGGCCGTTCTTAGAGGGATTGCGCGAGGCTATCCCAATAGCTTTATCGCAGATGAACTCGGTACCACGCCGCGCACGGTCGAGCTGGATCGAGCCAGCCTGATGGTCAAACTGGGAGCCCAAAGTTTGCCCGACTTGCTACGGATCGCGTTTGCTGTGGACCTGAACGGATCGCCTGAGGACGATCGCCATTAGGCTTCACCATCCTGCGACATCGGACGTTATGCGGATCGGCCCGTGGCGAGTTCGGCAATGATCGGACAATCCGGCCGCGCGTCGCCGTGGCAGCGTTCGGCGAGATCGACCAGCGTGTCGCGCAGCGCCGTCAGCGCTGCCGCCTTGCGCTCGAATTCCTCGGCACGGGCCAGCGCAAGCCGCTTCACCTCGCCACTCGCGCGACCCGTATCCGCCCAAAGGCCGAGCAAAGTGCGGATCTCCTCGATCGGAAACCCCAGATCGCGCGCATTGGCGATGAACCGCAGGCGATGAAGATCGCGCTCGTCATAGTCGCGATAGCCCGCACCCCGGCGCGGCGGCGCCGGGATGAGGCCTATCTTCTCATAATGGCGGATCATCCGCTCCGAGACGCCGCTCCGCCGAGACGTCTCGCCGATGTTCACAGCGCCTTCCGGTTGAGTCGCAGCGCGTTGGTGACCACGCTGACCGAGGAGAGCGCCATGGCGGCGGCCGCGATGATCGGCGAGAGCAGGATGCCGAACAGCGGATAGAGCGCGCCCGCCGCCACCGGCACGCCCGCGACATTGTAGATGAAGGCGAAGACGAGGTTCTGGCGGATGTTCGACATGGTCGCCTGGCTGAGCTTACGCGCCCGGACGATGCCGGTGAGGTCGCCCTTGAGCAGGGTCACGCCCGCGCTCTCGATGGCGACGTCGGTGCCCGAGCCCATGGCGATGCCGACATCGGCGGCGGCCAGCGCGGGGGCGTCGTTGACACCGTCGCCGGCCATGGCGACCACCCGCCCCTCGCGCTTGAACTTGGCGACCACGGCGCTTTTCTGATCGGGCAGCACCTCGGCTTCGACCTCGTCGATGCCCAGGCGCCGGGCGACCGCTTCCGCTGTCGTGCGGTTGTCGCCGGTCAGCATGACCACGCGAATACCCTCCGCCTTGAGCGCGGCGAGCGCTTCGGGCGTCGTGGCCTTCACCGGATCGGCGATGGCGAAGGCACCGCCGACGGTGCCGTCGATTCCGATGAAGATTGCGGTGGCGCCATCGCGTCGCAGTGCGTCGGCCTGGCTGGCGAGCGCCTCAGTCGCAACCCCTTCGTCGGCAAGGAACCGCGCATTGCCGAGGACGATGCGCCGCCCTTCGACCGTGCCGAGCGCGCCGCGCCCAGTCGGCGAGTCGAAGTCGATGACGTCGCTCGTGGCGATGCCGCGATCCTTCGCGGCCTCGACGATTGCCAACGCGAGCGGATGCTCGGAGGCCCGCTCGACCGAGGCGGCAAGCCGCAGCAGTTCGGCTTCGTCGAAGCCGGGCGCCGGCACGATCTGGGTGACGGCAGGCCGGCCTTCGGTGAGCGTGCCTGTCTTGTCGACGACGAGCGTGTCGACCTTTTCCATTTGCTCGAGCGCTTCGGCGTTCTTGATAAGGACGCCGAGCCCGGCGCCGCGGCCGACGCCGACCATGATCGACATCGGCGTGGCGAGACCCAACGCGCAAGGACAAGCGATGATCAGCACGGCGACCGCCGCCACCAGCCCGTAGGCGAAGCGCGGCTCTGGGCCCCAGATACCCCAGGCGATGAACGCGACCACCGCGACCGCGATGACCACCGGCACGAACCAGCCCGACACCTGATCGGCCATGCGCTGGATCGGCGCGCGCGAGCGCTGCGCCTCGGCGACCATCTGGACGATCCGCGCGAGCATGGTGTCGCGTCCGACCTTGTCGGCGACGATCACCAGCGCTCCGGTCTGGTTGAGCGTGCCGCCGATCACCGTGTCGGCCTTGGCCTTGGTGACGGGCATGGACTCACCGGTGACCATCGACTCGTCGAGCGAGGAGCGGCCGTCCTCGACCACGCCGTCGACCGGCACCTTCTCGCCGGGCCGCACGCGCAGGCGGTCGCCGACCGCGACCAGATCGAGGCTGATTTCCTCTTCGTTGCCATCGGAACCGATGCGGCGCGCGGTCTTGGGCGCGAGATTGAGCAGCGCCTTGATCGCGCCCGAGGTTCGCTCACGCGCGCGCAGTTCGAGCACCTGGCCGAGCAGCACGAGGACAGTGATCACCGCGGCCGCCTCGAAATAGACGGCAACCATGCCGTCCTCTCCGCGGAAGGCGGGCGGGAACAGCTGGGGCGCGAGCGTCGCGACGACGCTGTAGATCCAGGCGACCCCGGTCCCCATCGCGATCAGGGTGAACATGTTGAGGTTGCGGGTCTTGAGCGAGGTCCAGCCACGCTCGAAGAAGGGCCAGCCCGCCCAGAGCACGACGGGTGTCGCCAGCACGAACTGGATCCATACCGAGATCGACATCGGCACGAGGCGATGGATCGCGGGAAAGAGATGCGCGCCCATCTCGAGGATCAGCACCGGGAGGGCCAGCATCAGGCCGACCCGGAAGCGCCGTGTGAAATCGACCAGCTCATGGCTGGGGCCGCTGTCGGCAGTCACGGTCGCGGGCTCGAGCGCCATGCCGCAGATCGGACAGGACCCGGGATGGTCCTGCCGAATCTCGGGATGCATAGGGCAGGTCCAGATCGTGCCTTCTGGCACCGCGACTGGCGGTGCCGGCGGGCCGAGATAGCGCTCGGGATCGGCGATGAATTTTGCCCGGCAGCCCGCGCTGCAGAAATGATAGCTTTCACCGCCATGCTCGGCATGGTGCGCAGTGATCGCAGGATCGACGGTCATGCCGCAGACCGGGTCCTTGACGCCAGCCGCTGGTTTCGCAGCGCCGTGGCTGCCGCAGCAACCGCCGCCATGCGCCGCTCCATGTGTCTCGTTCATCGCCTTGCTCCTTTCGACGCCTGACGATCTAGGGTCTGACACCGTGTCAGGGTCAATACGTAATCGCCTAAGCGGACAAATCGGCGGGCCCGTTCGCCTGGCCGCCATCAGCCAAGGTCATTGGCAACCGTAAGGCCGTGGTCCTGCGCCGGTCGATGCGCCGTAAACAAGTCGATCGCGCCGGTGATGGTCAAAAGCCGAAACGTCTCGGCCACATGCCTGAAGCCGGCCGCCGCGATCAGGCCGGGGAGCACGCCGTCGGCATTGGGCCGGGTATCATCGATGCCATCGAGCCGCTGCACGGTCAGGCGGAAGGCAAGCCGCATGAAACCCTGCTGGCGGCCATAATCGGCGATCACCAGGCGCCCACCCGGGCGCAGCATGGCGAACATGGCGCGCAGGGTTGCCGCCTTCTCCCTGACCGGCATCTGATGCAGCACGAGACTCGACACGACAGCGTCGGCGGTACCCGGGGCCACGTCCCTGGCAAATCCCTGACGCCAGTCGATATCGGCCCGCCGCACAGCGGCCTTGTGCCGCGCGATGTCGAGCGCCTCGGCATCGGGATCGAGACCGATCACCTGCGTCCTGGGCTCGGCTTGCTTGAGCATCAGCGCGAAGCTGCCGGTGCCACAGCCGACGTCGACGACCGTCTCACCGGCTTTGGGCGCCAGGGCGGCGAGCATGGCGGCACGCCACCGCTTCTCCCGCGTCCACAGGCGGATCGCGCGATCATAGTCTTTCGTCGATCCGGTCCCGAGCGGCGGGGTGTAGGATTGCATTGGCTTCTCCCAACGCGAGGCGTCCGAAACGATAAGCTACATCGACATGGGCGGCGATAGTGTCCCCAGCCAGGCGACGAGCCCGAGAATGACGATCGCAAGACCGCCTTCGACGACGAGGCTCGCGCGCAGCAGCGCCTGCGCCCGTGGCGCGTCCTCTTCCTCGATCGCCTGCGCAAGTGCCGGGGTCAGGCGATAACGGTTGAGCGCGGCCAGGCCCAGCATGCCGGCGAACAGCAGCAGCTTGGCGATGAGCAGCAGGCCGTAGGTCGACTGCCCGAGCGAGGCGATGTTGCCCGGACCGACGAGGAACCAGCCGTTCACCGTCCCGGTCAGGATCAGCAGGGCGACGATGATCGTGCCGACGAGGGAGAAGCCCCGCAACGCTTCCTCGGCGAGCGTGACCCGGTCCATGTCTTGAGCGGCGAGATCGTCGGTTGCGAGCCTGGGAAGTACCAGCGCGAGGAATGCGGCAAGCGCGCCGACCCAGGCGCCGGCGGCGAGCAGATGGATGAGATCGGCCCCCAGTTGCAGCCAGCCCGCCTCGCCTTCGCCAGCCGCGCCATGCCCACTCCAGGCGAGGGTCGCGAGTGCGACCGCGCCTGCCAGAGTGGAGGCGATGAAGGCAGGACGGGATTGCCGGCGATAGAAGGGGATGGAGAGCAGAAGAACGAGGAGCGCGACGAGGCGCGCCTTCAGCGCCGTTCCCATGGACGTGCCGTTGAACAGCTCTGCGACCATGGAAAGATCAGGCTGGGTGAGCGGCAGCCCGGTCATGGCCGCTGCCTGCAACGCGAACCCCAGCGCCGACAGCAGGAGGGCGAGACAGGCGAGACCGGCCACCATTGCTACCATCGGCAGATGCCGCTGTACCATCCGGCCGCCGCCGGGCGCATAGAGCGCGAACAGCGGCAGGCCGAACAACAGGCCGAGATCGACGTAGAGCGCCCAGCGGACGGCGACGAGTGCCACGTCGTTCATGGCGTCACTTGACGGTAAAGGCGAGATTGCCCTGGATGCGGTGCGTGTCGGTCGAGACGACGTGCCAGGCGACCTGATAGCTGCCCGCCATGAGCGGCTTGGCGAGCGTCAGCACGAGCGTCTTGTCGCCTTCGACGGACGTCTTGAAGCCGGTTACCGCCATGCGGTGGTTGGGCATGCCGGGCATGCCGGTCATCACGATCTCGGCGCCCGACAGCTTCGGCATCAGACCTTCACTGAAGGTGAGCGTTATACGCGACGGCGCCGGGACGCTGGCGTTGGCGGCGGGCGTCGAGGACACGAGCTTGGGATGGGCGTAGGCCGGAGCCGAAACACTCAGGCCGACGGCGGCGATGGCTGCGAGGGGCGAAAAGAAGCGCATTTGGACATTCTCCTGTCAGTGACATGAGAGAATACGCAGCCGCGACCTGCACCCCTCGCAATTTTCTTTTTGTTCCCGGACAAGGGTTGCCGGACCATCCTGCGTATTGAGAAGTGAAGACGGAGAAACATCATGGACCACCTCGACGACATGCTCAGCCGGTTGCGGGAAGCGCCGCTCGATCCCCGGCTTGCCGGGCTGGACAGCCGCGTCATGGCCGAGATCGCCCGGCTCCAGGCCATGCCCCGCCTGAGCGCCACGACATTCGGTATCGCCGCGGCAGCAGCCTTGTTCCTGGGAATTGCCGGCTCGGCCGTGCCTGTGCGGTCGACCGAAGCCGGGCCGATATCGCCCTTTGACGCGCGGCTCGCGCTCGCTCCTTCGACGCTGCTGAGTTCACAATGATGCGCGACCGCCGGCTCCTGCTCCTCGTCCTGCTGACCTTTGCCGCGGCGATCGCCGGTGTGGTCATCGGCCGCGTCTATGTGGTTCCGGTGCGCCCGGTCGAAAATGAGCTGCACGAGCTGCTCCATCGCGATCTGAAGCTGGATTCCGCGCAACACAGCCGGCTCGAGACAATCGAGAAGAACTACGCCTTACGGCGTCAAGCGCTGGAGGCCGAACTGCGCGCCGACAATGCGCGCCTCGCGGAGGCGATCGAAGCGGAGCATGGCTATGGCCCGCAAGTCGCAGCGGCGGTGGATCGCTCGCACCAGGCCATGGGGGCCCTGCAGAAGGAAACGCTCGAGCACATCTTCGCAATGCGGGCCGTGCTGCGTCCCGATCAGACCGAGAAGTTCGACGACGCCGTAGTGAAAGCGCTGACGGCCAAGTCCAAATGACCGCGTGCCTCCCCGACTGCTCGGACGGGGAGCTCGCGGCTCTGGCGCTTGGAGGCCGGCAAGCGGCCTATGGCGAGCTGGTCCGCCGGCATCAGGGCTGGGTGCACCGCCTCGTGCGCAGCCATATAGGTGACGGAGAGGAGGCGCTGGACGTCACGCAGGCAAGCTTCGTCGCCGCCTTCGCCGCACTCAACCGCTATGACGCTGCGCGACCCTTCCAGGTCTGGATGTCCCGGATCGTCATCAACAAATGCCATGACTGGCGGCGCCGGCGCGCGGTCCGGAACTTCTTCTCCATGGCCCTGCCGCTGGGCGAGGCGGATGACGTCGCCGATGAGGCGCCGCTACCCGACCAGGCAATCGGCGCCGAGCAGCAACTGGCAGAGGCGATGAAAGCGATCGCCGCCCTGCCCGCCTCTCTCAAAGACACGCTCATCCTGCGGACGATCGACGAGAAATCGGAAGCCGAAACCGCCGAGATTCTCGGCATCAGCCAGAAGGCAGTCGAGACCCGCCTCTACCGCGCCCGCGCACGCCTCGCGGAAATGTTGAAGAAAGTTTGAGGGGGATGAGGCCACGCTGCGTATTTCCAATAGGTCCGCCCTCTTTCTTAAAGCTGAGACAACCGAATGATTTCTGCTCTCGACCGCCGCCAGTTCCTCCGCGGCGCGGCCCTCGCCGGCGGCGGCGCAGCATTGTCAGCCTGGCTGCCGGCCTGGGCGCAGACGATCTCGCCGGGGATGCGACCGACGCTGCCGACCGTGTCGGGCGAAGACATCACGCTCACCATCGCCCGGCAGTCGATGACCATCGACGGGCGCAAGTTCCGGGCAATCGGCCTCAACGGCACGGTCCCCGCCCCGCTGATCCGGCTGCGCGAGGGCCAGCGCGTGCGGCTCAACGTCATCAATCAGCTGGAGGAGGACAGCTCGATCCACTGGCACGGGCTGATCCTGCCGGCCAATATGGACGGTGTGCCGGGCGTGTCTTTTCCGGGCATCAAGCCGGGATCGAACTACCTCTACCAGTTCCCCGTCGTGCAAAGCGGCACCTACTGGTATCACAGCCATTCAGGCCTGCAGGAACAGGAAGGCCATTACGGCCCGATCATCATCGATCCCGCCGGTGCCGATCCGGTCGCCTATGACCGCGAGCATGTCATCGTGCTCGCCGATCACAGCGCGCTCTCGCCGCAGGCGATCTTCCGGCGCCTCAAGGTCAACCCCGGCCATTTCAATTTCCAGCGCCAGACCCTGGCCGGGCTCCTGTCGGGCAAGGATCAGCCGCTCAAGGACCGGCTCGACTGGGGCCAGATGCGGATGGACCCGGCCGACATCTCCGATGTGACCGGATCCACCTACACCTATCTCGTCAACGGCCATGGTCCGATGGACAACTGGACCGCGCTCTTCACCCCGGGCGAACGGGTGCGGCTGCGGGTCATCAATGCGTCGGCGATGACCACCTTCAACGTCCGCATCCCCGGCCTGCCGCTGACCATCGTCCAGGCCGACGGGCAGAATGTGGTGCCGGTCACCGTCGACGAGTTCCAGATTGGTGTTGCCGAGACCTACGACGTCGTTGTCAGCCCAGGCGATGACAAGGCCTACACCCTTGTCGGCGAGGCGATCGACCGCTCGGGCATGGCGCGTGCCACGCTCGCGCCGCGCGCCGGCATGGCCGGCGAGGTTCCCCCCTTACGCAAACGGCCGCTCGCCGACATGAAGGACATGGGCATGGACATGTCCTCGATGCCGGGCATGGAAGGCATGGACATGTCGGGCGGCGCTATGCGGGGCGTCGATCCGACGGCCGAGAAGAACGCGTCCGCGCGCCTCGCGACCGGCGCGGCGGCAGCGATGGCGACCATGGACAACAGCGCCATGGCGGGCATGGACCATTCGGGGATGGATCATTCCGCGATGAGCGGGATGGATCATGGATCGATGGCCGGCATGGACCACGGCGCGATGGGCGCCGATGGCCAGATGGCGGGCATGGATCATGGCGGGCACGCGATGGGTTCGATGAAGATGCGCGACTTCTCGAACGCGCCGCAGGTGAAGCGCGATCCGAGCGTCCAGACCATCTCGCCGATGCCCGTCGACCGCACCGGCGAGCCCGGCCAGGGCCTCACCGACGTCGGCCACAAGGTGCTCGTCTACAAGGATCTGATGGCGCTCGAGCGCAATCCAGACGTGCGCGCGCCGAGCCGCAGCATCGACATCCACCTCACCGGCAACATGGAGCGGTTCATGTGGTCGTTCGACGGCGAAAAAATGTCGGACCATCACGAGCCGATCCCGTTCATCGAAGGCGAGCGGGTGCGCGTCAATCTCATCAACGACACGATGATGGGGCATCCGATCCACATCCACGGCCATTTCTTCGAGCTGGTGACCGGGCATGGCGACCATGCGCCGCGCAAGCACACCGTCATCGTCCAGCCCGGCGGCAAGGTGAGCTGGGACTTCACCGCCGACGCGGTCGGGGACTGGGCCTTCCACTGCCATCTCCTCTACCACATGCATGCAGGGATGATGCGGGTCGTGAGCGTGCGTCCGAAGGGAGACGCGCAATGACCCGCATCCTCACGCCGCTGGTGAGCGCGATCGCCCTTCTCGCCGCCGCACCCGCCTTTGCCCAGGATCATTCGATGCACGACATGCCCGGCATGGCGCCGCCGGGCGGGGCGCGGCCGGCGCAGGAGAAAAAGAAGGACAAGGCCGCCGCGCCGCGCCCCAAGCCCACTGCCAGGCCGCGCGCTCAGAAGCCAGCGCCGGACACCATGCCGGCAATGGACCATTCGCAGCACCAGACCACTCCCGCGGCGCAAGCAAATGCGGCCGGTCAGCCGCAATCCACGTCTCCCGCAATGCCGGAGATGCCGGGCATGGACCACTCCCAGCATCAGGACGGCGCGATGCCCGACATGCCCGGGATGGACCATGCGCAGCATGGCCAGACAGCGACGCCGGGAACGCCCGCCATGCCCGGCATGCAAATGACCGGCACCGCACTTCCGGCCGGCAATGCGCCCCCGCCGCCGCCCCCAGGCGACCACTTCGCCGATCGGGATTTTCCCGGCGGCGAGATGGCGCGCTCGCGCGACATCATGATGAAGGACAGCGGCGGCAACAATTTCGGGCAGGTGCTGCTCAACCTGTTCGAGTATCAGGCGCATAGCGGCCGCGATGGCTATCGCTGGGATGGCGAAGGCTTTTACGGCGGCGACATCAACCGCCTCTGGCTCAAGAGCGAGGGCGAAGGCGAGTTCGGCCGCGGCATCGACAGCGCCGAGGTGCAGGTGCTCTACAGCCGGGCCATCGACCCCTATTTCAATCTTCAGGGCGGTATCCGCCAGGACTTCGGCCGCGGGCCCGACCGCACCTACGCGACGATCGGCGTCGAGGGCCTGGCTCCTGGCATGTTCGAGGTCGAAGGCGCGCTGTTCCTCTCGACCAAGGGCGACCTTCTGGGCCGGGTCGAGGGCTATTACGACCAGCGCATCACCCAGCGCCTGATCTTGCAGCCGCGCGCCGAGGTCAATTTCGCCGCGCAGGATATTCCGGAGAACGACATCGGTTCGGGGCTGGTCAACATAGAGCTCGGCGCGCGCCTGCGCTACGAATTCAGCCGCCAGTTCGCACCTTACATCGGCGTTTCCTATCTGCGCAAAGCCGGAGACACGGCGCGGCTGTCGAGGCTTGCGGGCGAGGACGTCCATGCCACCAGCTTCGTCGCCGGCATCCGCTTCTGGTTCTAGGATCGGGACAGCTGATGGCGGGGGCGAACAAGAGAGCGGGGCGTTACACTCATACCCAGGTCGGCCGGCGCCGAGCGAAGGAGATACGCCATGGACCATTCGTCCCACATGAACACCCGGAAGATGGGTGCCTATTGGAGCCTTGCCGTTCAGACCGTCATCAGCGGCGTCATCATGTATCTGGTGATGTTCGTCATGATCGACGGGCTCGACAGCTTCTACAACAACCTCAACATGCTCTACATGACGCTGATGATGGTCGCACCGATGGTGGTGCTGATGATCCTCGCCATGCGACACATGTTCGTGTCGAAGGCCGCCAACATCGCGCTGATCGCCGCGTCGCTGGTCGCCTTCTTCGGCAGCTTTGCACTCATCCGCACCCAGACCACGATCGGCGACACGGCCTTTCTGCGCTCGATGATCCCGCATCATTCCGGGGCGATCCTGATGTGCCAGGAAGCAAAGCTCAGCGATCCGGAAGTCATCCGGCTTTGCGAAGCGATCAAGCGCTCGCAGCGGCAGGAAATCGACGAGATGAAGGCCATACTCGCGCGGCGCTGAGTGGCACGGTCGGGCTACGCCCGGATACGTGCGCCCGGCCAGGCATGTGAGCCGGGACGATGGTCGACACGAGGCGCGGGCCGGACGAGATTGCCAGGGAGGTGGTGCGGCTTGCGCCGTTGTTCCTGCGACAGGCTGGCGGCCATGTCCTGACGCTGCTCGATCCTGCCGGGATCGTGCTGAGCTATAATGAAGAAGGCGAGCGTGCCGAATGCTGGCCGCTCGATCGCGTTCTGGGACAGCCCCACGACCTGTTCTACCCGCCTGACGAGATTGCGGCGCGTCGTCCAGGCGCAGACCTGGCGGCCGCCCTTCACGAGGGCACGCTGGAGCGCGAAGCGTGGCGGGTCTGCGAGAACGGCGCGGAATATCTCGCGCGCCTGACGATCAGCGCCCTGTTCGAAGGCGACACACATCGAGGCTTCGCCTGCATCAGCCGCGATGTCACCGACGAGGCGGCGGTCCGCGCATCGATCGAGACCCGCGAGCAGCATCTGCAATCGATTCTGGCGACGGTGCCGGATGCGATGATCATCATCGACGAGACCGGCGCCATCACGTCGTTCAGCGCAGCGGCCCAACGCCTGTTCGGCTACAGCGAAGCCGAGCTCGTCGGCCGCAACGTCTCCTGCCTCATGCCCCAGCCCGATCGCGACCGGCATGACCAATATCTCGCGCATTATCTGCAGACCGGCGAGCGCCGGATCATTGGCCTCGGTCGCGTCGTGGTCGGCCAGCGCCGCGACGGCTCGACTTTCCCGATGCAGCTGTCGGTTGGCGAGGCCGGTGAAGACGGGCAGCGGTTGTTCACCGGCTTCATCCGGGATCTCACCGCCAAGGAGCAGGATGAGCTCAGGCTCAAGGAACTGCAGGCAGAGCTGGTCCATGTCTCCCGGCTGAGCGCGATGGGCACGATGGCCTCGACCCTCGCGCATGAGCTCAACCAGCCGCTTGCCGCGGTCGCGCTCTATCTCGAGACGATCCGCGACATGCTCGACGAGCGGGACGACGAACCCTTCGTGTCGCTACGGTCGGTGATGGATGATGCGGCACAGGAAACGCTGCGGGCCGGCCATATCGTCCGGCGCCTGCGCGATTTCGTCGCCCGCGGCGAGGTCGACAAGAGCCTCCACGATCTGCCGCAGGTTGTCGCCGAGGCGAGCGAGCTCGCGCTGGTCGGTACACGCGAGCGCGGCATCCGCAGCTTCTTCGCGGTCGATCCCGCCGCGACGCCGGTTCTCGTCGACAGGGTGCAGATCCAGCAGGTGCTGGTCAACCTGATGCGCAACGCCATCGAGGCGATGGCGGCGTGTCCTGTTCGCGACCTCAAGGTAGCGACCAGGTTGCGCCCTGACGGGCTGATCGAGGTGACCGTGGAGGATACCGGCCCCGGCATCGCCGACGAGGTCCGCGAGCAGCTCTTCACGGCGTTCAACTCGACAAAGGCCGACGGCATGGGCCTCGGCCTCTCGATCTGCCGGACCATCATCGAAGCGCATGGGGGCCGTATCTGGATGGAGCGCCCCGACCGCGGCGGCGCGCGCTTTCACTTCACGCTGATCCACGCGCGGGCGAAGGAGGAACATGGGGGATAGACGCATCATTCATCTGGTCGACGACGAGGAGAGCATCCGCAAGGCGGCGAGCTTTGCGCTCAAGACCGCGGGCTACGACGTCGTGACCTATGCCTCGGGCGTGGAGTTTCTCAAGGAGGCGAAGTCGGCGGCCGTCGGCTGTAGCGCGACAAACTGTATGAGGATTGCGCGTCAATCAGGATGAGAATGTGATTGTCACGGCGCGTCGATCAGTGGCTGTTTTGATTGTCGCTGGCAAGTTCGTCGTTCTCATCCTGATTGACGCGGATGGTCTCGAGGATCTTTGGCGTGGTGTAGGCGGCCGGGCGGCCGGCACCGGTGCGCCTGGCCTGTGCGGTGCGCCGCCGGTAACTTTCGACGTTCATCTCGAAGATGGTGGCGTGGTGCACGAGCCTGTCGACAGCGGCGAGTGTCATGGCGGGATCGGGGAAGACCCTGTTCCATTCGCCGAAGGGCTGGTTGGCGGTGATCAGCAACGACCGTCGTTCGTAGCGTGCGCTGATCAACTCGAAGAGCACCGACGTCTCGGCCTGATCGCGCGAGATGTAGGCAAAGTCGTCGAGAACGAGCAGGTGGTATTTGTCGAGCTTGGCCATGGCGGATTCGAGTGCAAGTTCGCGTCGGGCGACCTGCAGGCGTTGCACGAGGTCGGAGGTTCGAGAAAACAGAACCCTCCAGCCCCGTTCCACCAGCGCAAGGCCGATTGCCGCGGCCAGATGGGATTTGCCGCCGCCCGGCGGACCGAACAGGATGAGGTTGGCCCCTTGTTCGAGCCAGCCATCGCCGGCGCACAGGGCCATGACCTGGGCCTTGGAGATCATCGGCACGGCATCGAAGGCGAAGCAGTCCAGGGTCTTGCCTGCAGGCAGATGGGCCTCTGCCAGGTGACGCTCGATCCGGCGGCGATCTCGTTCGGCGAGTTCGTGTTCGGCGAGCGCGGCGAGGAACCTGCTCGCGGGCCACCCCTCCTTGTCAGCCTGGGCGGCGAAGTCCCCCCAGATGTGCTTGATGGTGGGCAGGCGCAGCTCGTTGAGCATGAGGCTGAGGCGCTGTGCATCGATCATGGGAACTGCACTCATGCGGCTTCTCCCTGTTCGATAAGTCCGTCGTAGATCGAGAGCGGCACCAGTTCGACCACGACTTCGGGCAGATCGGCGGGGTCCGGACAGAACCGGGCCCGCAAGGTTGTCAGGCACGGCGTTCGGCGCGCGGTCAGATCATCGGTCAGGATCCCGGCGAGTTCGGCCTCGCAGGCACGTTCGTGGGCCATGGCCAGAAGTTCGACGGTGGTGCGGCAGGCTTCCCGCTCGCCCTGAACTTCCAGCAGGTGGTCGAACATCAGGCGATAGGCATCTCGCGGGAACAGGCTGTCGCGATAAACCAGCCCCAGCAGCGCCATGGGCTTGCGGCGCAGGGAATGGATCACGTGGCGGTAATCAACGACGTGGCCGTGCTTCCCGTTCATGCCGGCGCGGCCGCGCGGCAGGGTCATGAGCCTCGTGCCCCCGATGAAGACGTCGAGGCGGTCATCATACAGGCGGACCCGCAAACGGTGCCCGATTAGGCGGGATGGGACCGTGTAGAACACCTTGCGCAGCGTGAAGCCGCCCGAGGATGTGACCGTCACGAGGATCTCCTCGTAATCGGTGGTGCGCACGTCCGGCAGCGACTGCAGGAACTTGCGTTCGGCATCGATCCCGGGGCTGTGCCGCCGGTTGCGCGCATTTACGACCTCGTCGATGAAGCGGCGATAGTCGGCAAGGTCAGCGAAGTCGCCGCTACCTCGCAGCAGCAGCGCATCCTTCACGGCAGCCTTGATATGACCATGGGCACTCTCGATCGCGCCGTTCTCGTGAGCAACGCCCCGGTTGTTCCTCGTGGGCTCCATTCCATAATGGGCACAGAGCGCGTCATAGCGCCTGGTCAGGTCGATCCTGGCATCGGCCTCCAGATTGCGGAAGGCGGCCGAGAGGCTGTCGGTACGATGAAGCTTCGGCGCACCGCCTGCGGACCAGAGTGCGTTCTGCAGCCCTTCGGCCAAGGCAACGAAACTCTCGCCGCCCAGGATGACGTGCCCATGCTCGAAACCGCCGCGCGGCAACCGGAAGTGATAGAGCAGGTGATCCAGTGGTTGTCCGGCGATCGAGACAGCCAGATCGTCCATGCACGTAAAATCGGACAGGCCGAGCCGCCCGGCCTCGTGCACCTGCCGGAAGATGACTTCGCGATCTTGCCCGTTCATCGCGCGCCAGTCGCGAATGCGCCTCTCCAGGGTTCGCCGGGAGCCGAACACCGTCTCGGGGTATCGGCGCCGCAGTTCCTCGAAGATCGCGATAGGCCGCAGGCCCGGAGCAGCCTCCAGCATCGGCACGACCACCTCATCGAAGATACCGGCAAGGGGGTCAGGCCGGCGCCGGCTGCGTGGCGTTTGCCGCTGTGATGGCAACCGGGCGTCCTGAAGAACCCGATAGCCCGTCGCCGGGCTGAATCCAGCCTTAGCCGCCGCCAGAGCGACGGGGTCATTACGTCTGTTGGTCATGAAAAGTCTCACCTGATGATCGTTGATGTGTCGACCGGCCACACGTCAGGTCCTCCTTCTCGGAAAACCTCATGCATAGCGGCCACCACGACCATCACAGGCACCCCGCAAAGAGCGCCTCCGGTGTGTCGGGACCGGCTACGGGCTACGCCCTCCGCCGATCCCGACACACCGGATTCCCATCTTGATTGTCGCGCTTTCTCA
The DNA here is from genome assembly GCF_005145025.1 of Novosphingobium sp. EMRT-2. Taxonomy (NCBI): domain Bacteria; kingdom Pseudomonadati; phylum Pseudomonadota; class Alphaproteobacteria; order Sphingomonadales; family Sphingomonadaceae; genus Novosphingobium; species Novosphingobium sp. EMRT-2. The sequence goes on from NZ_CP039699.1 coordinate 166,622, forward strand.
ACCTGATCGTCGCGCAACACGTCGGCTGCGTCATCCTCGACGTGCGCATGCCCGAGATGGACGGTCTCGAGATTCAGGCCGCCATGGCAGCACGCGGGGTCAACATGCCGGTCATCGTCCTGACCGGCCATGGCGACGTGTCGGTTGCGGTGCAGGCCATGAAAGGCGGCGCGGTCGACTTTCTCGAGAAACCCTTCGAGAAAGCCGCCCTGCTCGGCGCCGTCAGCCGCGCGTTCGCGCGTCTCGACGATGTCGACCTTCGTACCCTGGAAACGTCCGAAGCAGGGGTGCGGGTCGCTGCACTGACGCCCCGGGAGCGGGAAGTGCTCGAAAGGCTGGCCAACGGCCTGCCCAACAAGACGATCGCCTATGACCTGGGCTGTTCATCGCGAACGGTCGAGGTCCATCGCGCGAGCCTGATGGCCAAGCTCGAGGTCCGCAATCTGTCCGAAGCCCTGCGGATCGCCTTTGCCGCGGGCATGGGCCGCAAGCCGAAGTGACTGCGACCTCTACGTAGCGACGGGACGAGGCGCGATATGCGATCGATGGTGCAATCGTCACACGGGTGTCCGCTTCTCGCAATGCCATCGGTCCGTTCCACCCAGCATGATGGCAGATACACCATCCTCGTCTCCGACGACGATCCCGGCGTGCGGCGTGGCCTCCAGCTGCTGCTGAGATCGCGCGGCTATGCCGTGTGGGGATATACGACCGGCCGCGCGCTGTTGGCCGACCCCCGCGCGAAGGAGGCGGACTGCGTCATCCTCGACTATCGCATGCCCGACATCGACGGATTCGCGATGCTGCGTCACCTTCGCGAGATCGGATGGTCGGGACGGGCCATCATGATCTCAGGCTTTCACGACACGCTGCTGGCCTCGCGGGCCGCCGAGGCGGGCTTCGATCACGTTCTCGCAAAGCCGTTGATCGGCAGGGCTTTGCTCGATGCGTTGGACCGGCACCGCGCCGAGACGCTTCGAAAGCATTGAACTGTGGCAACCTGCCCCCGGCGGCCTCAGCCCTGCGCGATGTGGACAGCGGTCAGCGACGTCAAAGCCAGTGGTTGCGTTTGAACCGGATGTAGAGTCCGATGCAGACCGCAGCGATGACGCCGAGGATGACGAAATATCCCCACTGCGTCTTCAGTTCGGGCATATTCTCGAAGTTCATCCCGTAGATCCCGGCAATCGCGGTAGGCACCGCGAGGATCGCGGCCCAGGCGGCGAGCTGACGCGTGATCGCACCCTGGCGCTGCTGTTCGAGCAGGTGACTCGCCTCGAACACCGAGATCAGGATGTCGCGGATGCCGGTGATGGCGCTCTCAACCCGGAGCATGTGATCGAGCAAATCACGGAAATAGGGTTTGGAGGCCTCATCAAGCCGCGGAAGCTGCAGGTTCACCAGCTTGCGACCGACCTCGAGCATGGGTCCGAGCACGCGTTGGAAGCGGACGAGCTCACGCCGCAGCGTGAAAATCCGGGTCACCTCCTCGCGGGTGAGAAAGGCTGCAAGCATGCGCTGCTCCATCTTGAGGACGTCCTCCTCGATCGCCTCGACGATCGGGAAATAGCCATCGACGATGAAGTCCAGAATGGCATGGAGCACATAGTCCGGGCCCTCGCGCAGCAGGTCCGGCGTGATTTCGAGATGCGCGCGAAGCTCGCTGTGCGAGCGTGCCGAACCCTGCCGAACGGTGATGAGGAAATTCTTGCCCAGGAAAATCGCGGTGGAGCCGTAGGCGATATGATCGCCTTCAAGATGTGCCGTCCTGGCGACGATGAACAACTGGTCACCGTAGACGTCGAGCTTGGAAATCTGGTGGCCGTTGCCGGCATCTTCCACGGCAAGCGGGTGAAGGCCGTAATTTCCGGCGATGTCGGCAAGTTCTGTTTCGCTGGGCTGGGAGAGGCCGATCCACACAAAGTCATCCTTGGCGATATGCTCGCACGCCGGATCGATCAGGGTCACCGGCCGCAGCCGTTTGCCCTCGTGATAAAGAAAGGCGGCGACGACGCTCATGGCACTTTCCGGTGCCGCCACCTGCGGCGGCGACCGGAAGCCGTGTGCCTCGCCCATTGAGACGCGTGCACAAGCAGGCGCGCCTCGCCCTTTAACCCCAGTCGCAGGAAGACGAAGGCGGCGCGCAGCAATTCGAGCGAGAGCTTATAGAAGATGCGGCGGAGCGTTGGGTTTCGCAGAAGGCCGCTCCCGTTCATGACGCGCGTGGCTGGGCGGCGCGCTGCCACATCAAGGGCACGCAGACTGCGAAGGTCCGCGCACCCTTGATTGGCGACCGCGAAGGTTTTCCTCTCTTGCGATGGTACCAAGCGATTGCCCGTTTGGCGCTTCGGCAATCGTGTCGGATGGCTATACCTAAGTATCGGATAGCGGCGCTGACGACAGGGGTTGCCGGGCCCCGGTGAGGCGCATCGCACCGCGCGGAGACGAAAGCTGGAAGACGGAAAAGCTCAACTGTCGAAAGCGACCGAGCGCGCGAGCGCTTCCTGGGACTGCAGAAAGGCGAGCCGCGATTGCAGCGCCGCCTGGACAACGCCGAAAGCGTCACCCCCCAGAGTCACGCGCAGCGGCGGATGGTCGCTGGTTGCGACATCGACGATCGCTTGCGCGATCTTTTGCGGGTCGAGCGTGTAGAGCTCGTTTCCGGCGGTCTCGAACATCTTGCGGATATCGCCGGCGGGCGTATCGCGATAGGCGGCGATCTCGCTGGCGAATTGCAGGTTGTGGCTGAAGCTGGTGCGCGCGCCACCCGGCTCGATCAGCGTCACGAACAGGTTGAAGGGTTCAAGCTCCTGGCGGAGGCATTCGCTGAAGCCCTCCAGGCCCCATTTGGCCGCATGATAGAGACTGCTCGTCGGAAGCGAGCCCTGACCGCTGGCGCTGGAGATCTGGATGATCCGGCCGCTCCCGCGCAGGCGCATCGCGGGGACAAAGGCGCGGGTGATGTGGATGGGCGCCATGAGATTGAGCGCGATCTGGCCTTCGACCTCGGCGTCCGACATCTCTTCGGTGGCGCCGATCACGCCGCCGCCGGCGTTGTTGACCAGAATATCGACGGGTCGACGCGCCTGCGCCCGGGCCACGACCGCAGCAATATCGTCCTTGACCGTGACGTCGAGCGCTTCGACGCGCAGCTGGCTCGGATATTTCGCCGCAAGGTCGTCGAGGCTTTCGGGCCTGCGAGCCGTCGCGGTAAGGTCGTCGCCCGCGGCCAGGATCAGTTCGGCCAGATGGCGGCCAATGCCGCTGGACGCGCCCGTGAGAAACCAGTGATTGGACATATGCTGCTCCATATATTACCAACTGGTAGGTAACTTCATATGTGGAATGCGTCAATGCCGGGAGGTGTGATGAAGGAACGAACCAGGCGGAATGCCGCACAGAGCCGCGAGACGCTCCTGGCTGCAGCGACCGAGGAGTTCGCGTCCCATGGGCTGGCGGGCGCGCGGATCGATCGCATTGCGCAGGCGGCGGGTATCAGCAAGCCGATGCTCTACACCTATTTCGGGGACAAGGAGGCGCTCTTCGATGCCGCGCTGACGCAGGAAGTGATGGACGCGGCGCAGGCCGATCGCTTCGATCCCAATGATCTTGAGGGTTATGCGGGGCGCACCTATGACTTGCTGGTCGAGCGCCCGCGCTTGTGGAGGCTGCTGACCTGGCATCATTTGGAGCGTGGCCAGGATGTTCTGATGCTCCCGGCCGGCGAGGTCCTTCTCGGGGAGAAGCTGGACGGGATCGCAGCGGCGCAGGCCGAGGGGCGGATCGTCGCCGACTTCACGCCCATGGACGTCGTCCGGCTTGTCGCCGCCCTCACCCAGCTCTGGTGCATGACCGGAGCCGCACGCGACGCTACCGAGCATGCGGCGCGCAGGGCGACGATCATGCGAGCGGTGGGGCGACTGCTGCGCGTGTGATCGTGCGAGGCGCGCGTTGCCCGCCCGCGCGCCGATCAGGACACAGCAAGCTCCATCGCACCCCGCGACAATACCCGACCGCGAAGATACGGCGGCTCATCTGCTCGCGCTGCCCGTGGGCACGGCGGGCCGAGCGACGATCAGAATTGCGCGGCCACAGCCGAACCGGAGTGGATCGGCAAGTGAGCCCGTCGCAGCGCGATGACCTCAGGTCGCAGGCCTTGATGCGCGACGTTTCGTCAGCAGTCGTTTGAGATCCTTCGCAAGGCGATAAAACAGAATGACGATCCCGGTGACCACGATGAGCAACGTCGCCGATGCAGCGACAACGATCAGTGGATGGTTGTAACTGCGCGAGGCGCCAAGGTTCATGATATGGATTTTGTAAAAGAAATCATAGAAGTCCCACAGGTCCGAACGGCGACTGAGCACCTCTCCGGTGAACGGATCCAGATAGAGGCGACTATGCTCCTTGTCGGCGAAGCTGGCGCGCCACAGCGGCCCGCCGACCTGCGCTTCCTCGGGCGCCGTTTCCTGATAGTCGACCGCCTGCAGCCTGCCGGATCCTTTGTAGGACATCAGAGCATAGCGCCGAGCGTCTGCCAGACTGATCTCATCGACATTTTCGCCAGTGTAGGCGTTCCACCAGCTTTCGCTTCCGCCCCGCGCCTTGAGGACCCATATCGGACCGCGCGGCGTATTTTTGAGCGTGGCCTCGTTGAGGTCGGTGTGGCATGCGATCTTCGATCCCATGCGACGGAAAGCGGATAGTGCAGACGCCCCCGCCTGCAAAATCCCTCGCGAGCTATGGCAAATCCGGCTCGCCGCTGGATGCCCCCGCGCGCCACAAGCGCGCGGGGATCCGGGGGTCAGAAGGGCACGTCGTCGTCGAGCTCAGGATCAGGGTCGCCGGCCTCGTCGGACTTAGATTTCGCCCGGCTGAGGAAGTCGATCGTCTCGGCGATGATCTCGGTGCCGTAGCGCTCGACGCCGTCGCCATCGGTCCATTCGCTGTAATGGATGCGGCCGCGCACCAGCAGCTTCATGCCCTTGGTGCAATGCTCCTGCACGGTCTTGCCGAGGCCATTGAACGCGGTGATCCGATGCCATTCGGTGTCCTGGACGCGGTAGCCTTTCTCATCGCGAACGACCTTGCCTTCCGAATAGCGGGGACGCGAGGTCGCCAGGGTGAAGTGGGTGATGCGGGTCCCGCCCTGGGTGGTGCGGCTCTCCGGATCCATGCCGATATTGCCGGCAAGAATGACGATGTTCTGCATGATCAAATCTCTGTTGCTTCCGTCCGAGGGACCGTCCCTCCGACGAGACCCGGCCAAGACCGGCGGGAGACGAGGGCATCGACGCGCAAGCGGCGACCCGACCCACAAGGGCCGGAGTGGTGCGGGCAGGCGCGCGAGCGACAACCCGGTCCGGCACCGCGGGGGTTGCCCCACGGCAACCGTCCGGGCTTAGGGGATCAGTCAGGCGGAGGGCGCTTTCCCTCGGCGCCAGGCAACGGCAGAGCCATGTCGCAACATCGCGATGGGCCGAGCTCAGGACATGGACTGCCCGCAATGACTGGTCCGGTTGTGTAGTTAGTTGATCTGCGCCTCTGATACCAGCCTGGGCGGGAGGCGGAGCGTAGCGGAGCCGAGCGGCCAGGCTGGCATCTTGATCGTCTCCGGGGCCGGTGGTCGATATCCGAGACTGCTGTGGGGCCGTGCTCGGTTGTAATGATCGCGCCACCAGCCGGTGACGATCCGCACCTCCTCAAGGCTGTAGAAGATTTCGCCGTTGAGCAGTTCATCTCGCAGACGGGCATTGAAGCTTTCGATATAGCCGTTCTCCCATGGGCTGCCGGGCTCGATATAGAGGGTAATGACGCCAAGCCTGCCGAGTCACTCGCGCACCGCATTAGCGACGAACTCGGGGCCGTTATCGGATCTGATATGCTCGGGCGGCCCATGCTCGATGAACAGATCGGTCAGCACGTCAATCACGTCGTTCGACCGGAAGCGCCGCAGCGGCACCATCGCCAGGCATTCCCGGCTGAACTCGTCGATAATGTTGAGCATTCGGAACTTGCGACCGTTGTGCGTCTGATCCTCGACGAAGTCGTAGGACCACACATGCCGCGATGCTCCGGGCGCAGCCTGCGTGGCGACAACTACGATGGCCGGTTGAGCGGCAACTATGATGGCCGGTAGGATCGGTTGTCTGGGCTGATCGTAGGGAGGGGCGTAGCCCCGACCGGAGAGCGGACCAGACAACCGGTGGCGATCTTTTTCCCCTTCTTTCGGGGGGGCTGATCGGGGCTGTGGCGGGCGGTGGTATCGGAACACTCATCGAACAACGAGCGATGGGTTTGCGATGCCGGGCCACCACATTTCCGATCAGCAGGTATTTCTCTTCATGACCCATCGTCGCCAACACACCCAGGCCGTCGCGGCTGCCAAGGCCGGTATCAGCGAGCGCAGCGCACGCCGGATCGAGAACGATCCGCAGCTTCCGTCCCAGAAGAAGAAGGAGCGCCACTGGCGCACCCGCGCCGATCCGCTCGAGCCATTCTGGCCACGCGTCGAGGAGTTGCTCCAGATCGACGGTATCATTGCCGTCACGGTCTTCGAGACGCTCCAGGACGAGTTCGGCGAGGATGCTGTTCCCGATGCGATACGACGAACACTTGAACGCCGGATCGCCCGCTGGCGGGCACTGCACGGCGGCGAGAAGGAGATCTTCTTCCCGCAGCATCATGAGCCCGGTCGGCAGGGCCTGTCGGATTTCACGGTATGCGACAGTCTCAAGGTCACCGTTGCCGGCGAGACCCTGGCCTATCGCCTTTACCACTTCCGCTTGGCGGCGAGTGGCTGGGAGCATGCGGCTGTCGTGCTGGGCGGGGAGAGCTTTGCCGCCCTTTCGGAGCACCTGCAGGATGCCTTGTGGAAGCTGGGCGGCGCGCCGGCCGAACACCGCAGCGATTCCCTGTCAGCCGCCTACAAAAACCTCGACGCCGATGCGCAGCGGGATTTTACCCGAAGCTATGACGAGCTGTGCCGTCATTACGGCATGCTCGCTACCCGCAACAACCGCGGCGAGGCGCACGAGAACGGATCGATCGAAGGTCCCCATGCCCATCTCAAGCGACGGCTCGATCAGGCCTTACGCCGGCGGGGAAGCCGCGATTTCGTCAGCATCGAGGCCTGGCGCGAGTTCGTTGAGGCGCAGGTCGCCAGACAGAACCGGCGGCATGCTGCGCACATCGATGCAGAACGCAGGGTACTCAAGGCGCTGCCCGCAAGGCGAACCACCGATTTCGCCATGGTCACCGTCGATGTCACCCGCAACGGCACCGTCGCCATCGATCGGGTTACCTATTCGGTGCCTTCCCGCCTCGTCGGACGGCGCCTCAACGCGCATCTCTTTGACGATCGCATTGAGCTCTTCCTCGGTCCGGACAGGGTAATGTCCACGCCGCGTGTGCGGATCAGCCATCCCCACCGGGGGCACAGCATCGATTTCCGGCACATGATCGGTAACCTGCGCCGCAAGCCTGGTGCGCTGCGCAACCTCGTCTACCGCGAAGCCCTGTTCCCCGATCACGCCTACCGGCGGGCCTGGCAAGCCTTCGATGCCCAACTCGATGGACGGCAGGCCTGCCGCGATGCCGTCGCGCTGCTCGATATCGCCGCCAGGGGCGACTGTGTCGACGTGCTGGCCCGGCGGATCGATGAGGCACTCGACAGAGGGCGCTTGCCCGATGTCGATGCGCTCAGGGACGAGTTCCTGCCAACCGCAAGATCGCAGCGCGATGTCACTATCCCGCCTCCCGATCTGCACAGCTACAACAGCTTGATCGCCAGCGGGGAGGTGTACTGATGACCCGCACCAAGGACCAGGCCGCCGCCGTGCTGCCTACCCTGCTCAAGGCCTTGCGCCTGCCGAGTATCAACCGCAACTGGAAGCGCCTCACCGACACCGCCGATCGCGATGGCTGGCCGGCCGCCAACCTGCTGGCCTCGCTTCTCGAGATCGAGATGGCCGATCGCTCCTCCCGGCGCATCCAGCGCCATCGCGACCAGTCCGGCTTGCCCGCAGGCAAGACCTTCGCCACCTTCGATTTCGACGCAGCCCCCGGCATCCGCAAACCGCACCTCTTGTCCCTCGCCGCCGGTGACGACTGGATCGAGAGCGGCGGCAACCTGCTGCTGTTCGGCCAGAGCGGGACCGGCAAGACGCACGCAGTTGCTGCCATTGGTCATGCCCTCATCGACACGGGGCGGCGCGTCCTGTTCTGCTCCACCACCGACATGGTCCAGAAGCTCCAGTCCGCGCGCCGCGACCTCAGCCTACCCGCCATGCTCGACAAGCTCGACAAGTTCGATCTCATCGTGCTCGACGATCTGTCCTACGTCCGCAAGGACCAGGTCGAGACCAGCGCCTTGTTCGAGCTCATCGCCCACCGCTACGAACGCCACTCGCTCGCCATTACCGCCAACCAGCCATTTTCGGCATGGGACAACGTCTTCCCTGATCCCGCTATGACTGTCGCCGCGATCGACCGCCTCGTGCACCACTCGATCATCATCGAGATGAACGGCGAAAGCTACCGCAAACGTTCCGCCGTCGCCCGTATCAACGCCGGCGATTACGACCCGCCGAATGGCGCCCCGGACCGGCCATCATAATTGTCGCTGGCTTCGCGCTCGGGAGCACCCTTGCTGAGGCAACGGGTAATTGTCGCCAGCGGCAATTACATGCCAACCATCCCATGCGCTTCAGACCCTCGCTTCCGGCCAGCGTCAGCGACAATTACCCAGCGTCGTAATTGTCGCTCGACGGTTGCTCCCCGCAACAGCAAATGGTAGCCAGAATTCACCAACCGGCGCGGCCACCTATCGGCCATCATAATTGACGCCGACCGGACTCCGTAATCGTCGCGCTACACGCAGCCGGATGCACGATCCGTCGCCGAGCCAGAGCCGCCGCCGTTTCGGTTGCCGCTTCGGCACTTTAAGACCCTCCCGCCGCCAGATACGCTCAACCACTGACAGGCTGACCTGCCAGCCCGCCTGGCCCAGCAAGACATGGATGCGGCGATAGCCATACCGGCCATAGTCCTTGGCCAGCGCGATGATGTCGGCTGTTAGCCGCCGCTCGTCGGCATCATCCTTCGGTGGATGGCGCTGTGTCGAACGATGCTGGCCCAGAACACGGCAGGTCCGTCGCTCCGATACCGGCAACGCGCGACGGATCTGCTCGATCGCCTCACGGCGACGGGAGGGACTCAAAAAGTCAGCTTCGACGCCTCTTGCAGGATCGCCTTGTCGAGCGCGAGGTCGGCCACCAGCTTCTTCAGCCGCGCATTCTGGCGCTCCAGATCCTTCATTCGCCGCGCCTGGTCGACCTTCAGCCCGCCATATTCCTTGCGCCACCGATATAGCGTCTGCTCCGCGATCCCGATCTGGCGGCAAGCCTCCACCGCTGTGCCGCCTCGCCCCACAATCACCTCTACTTCACGCAGCTTCGCTATGATCTGCTCCGGCGTAAACCTCTGACGTCCCATACATTTCTCCAATTCTCATGCCCAAATGGGCTCTCTTCAGAATTGGACCAGTTTTTCCAAGGTAGACCACTATCCCTCCGTCAGACCGATGCCAGCCTCACAGGAGGTTTCGGGCAACAGCGGCAAGACTGAGTGCAAGCGCGACAAGGCTGGGAATGATGACCGCCGCCCCGCAGATGAAGGCAAGGACGCCCACCCAATTCCAACTCGGTGCCTGCATCATCACTTCGTCCTTTGCCCAATGGTGTCCACACCACCATCCTTATCGCAAACGATTTGCCTCGCCCTCGGTTTCGGGGCGCCAATCATCAGGTTCGACAAGAGGCTGGTCTGACTTGGCGTCGGTCACGACTCGCTCGGCCGCTCCATCCAGATCATCATACTGCCCGGTGCGCATCGACCAAAGAAAGGCGCCCAGCCCAGCAAGGCCCATCAGCAGCGCGACCGGCACCAGCCACAGGATCCCGCTCATCGGGTAGCGGCCAGGGGAACGAGGGTCGGTGCCGGCGCTCGCCTGCTAAGCCGTGATCCGCGTGCTGCGGGAATTCGCAGAGAGTTCGCAACGACCGAAATCGACGAAAGCGACATGGCGACGGCAGCAAGCAGTGGGGTGACATAGCCCGCCATGGCCACAGGAATCACCAAAAGGTTATAACCGACGGAAAGCGCCAGGTTCTGGCGGACACGTTGCCGGGCCGCGCGCGCGATCTGCACAGCGCGCGGAACCGCATCGAGATCCTGGCCGAGATAAACAATATCCGCGGCCGCCCGACCGATGTCGGCGGCATTGGAAGGAGCCATCGAAACGTGCGCCGCCGCCAGTGCCGGTCCATCGTTCAGCCCATCACCCACCATCAAGGTCAGGCGCTGACTGTCCGCCAGCGCCTGAAGCCGCTCCACCTTATGCTGCGGCAGCAATCCGGCACGCCAGTGGGCGATACCGATCGCGTTCGCGAACCCCGACACAGAAGCAATGTGATCGCCCGAAAGCAGTTCGATAGGCAGCCCAAGCGCGTCAAGCTTGGCCACCGCTTCCCGCGCACTCGTCTTTTCAACGTCCAAGAAGGCAAAATGGCCGGCAAGCTCACCATCGACCGAGAACACGGTCTGGAAACCGCCACTCTCGCCCGTGCCTGGATTCAAAGCCCAATCGGCACGCCCCAGGCGAAACAGATGGCCGTTCCGCTGGCCCTCCAAACCCCGGCCCGGCAGCTCGGAAAAACTGTCCAGATCGAGGCCGGACAAGGCGCCGCCGTTGGCGGCAATCGCGCGTGCGACGGGATGGTTGGAACGCGACGCCAGCGCCATCACGATTGCGCGATAGGGTTCATCGATGGCGATCTTGCTCACTCGCAAATCGCCATGAGTGAGCGTGCCGGTCTTGTCGAAAATCACGGTATCGACCTGTGCAAGCCGCTCGAGCGCGCTTCCATCCTTGAGCGCGATGCCGTGCTCGAACAAGCGCTTCGCCGCGGCGACCTGAACCATGGGTATGGCGAGACCAAGCGCGCAGGGACAGGTCACAATGAGCACCGAAATGGCAATGGTCAGCGCCCGATGCCAATCGCCTGTGTCAAGGAACCACCCGGCAAACACGGCCAAGGCCAGCGAATGGATGATCGGCGAGTAATAGGCCGCAACACGGTCGGCGAGACGGCGATAGCGTGCTCTGCCCTGCTCGGCCGCTTCCATCATTCGCACCATTTCGGATAGAAAGGACCGCGCGCGGCTGTTGGTCACACGCACCTTGAGCGAACCATTGAGATTCAGCATGCCCGAAACGAGCGTGCTTCCCGGTCGTACCGGCACCGGCATCGCCTCGCCCGTGACCGCGGCAGTGTCGAGATCGCCCTCGCCCGCAAGGACAAGACCATCCAGCGGAACACGCTCGCCTGGCGCGACGAGGATGACATCACCCACCGAGACATCCTCGAGCGGTCTAAAAGCGCGCGATCCATCCGTGCCGATTACATTCGCGCCCGCAGGCGTCATTCGCGTCAGCCCGAGCACGGCCGAACGGGCCTTGTCACGCATGGCATGGTCGAGCGTTCGTCCGACAAGCAGGAAAAAGATCAGCGTCACGACCGCGTCGAAATAGGCATGGCGTCCGAAATGCAGCGTGTCGTAGATGCTGAGACCCAGTGTCAGGACGATGCCGATCGAGATGGGCACATCCATATTGGTGCGTCCCGCGCGCAATGCCGACCATGCCGACAAGAAGAAGATGCGCCCCGAAAAGAATACCGCGGGAAGCGCGAGCAGCGCCGAGATGAGATGGAACAGCTGCCGCGTAGCGGGGTCGGCGCCTGACCAGACCGACACCGAAAGCAGCATGATGTTCATCGCCGCGAAGCCGGCGACCGCTGTCGCGACGATCAGCCGGCGCTTTTCGGGATCGGCGCGTTCGTCCGGTTGGCTGAGAAGATTTGCCTCGAAGCCCGCCTCGTTCAGCGTTGCCAGCAAAGGCGGTGCACTCGCGGTTTGCGCTTGCCGCCATGTGACGGTCACACGCCGCGTCGATAGATTGACCCGAGCCGCTACGACGCCCTCGAGGTTACCAAGGATGCGCTCGATCTTCGCCATGCATCCGCCGCAATGCGCGGTCGGGACCGACAGTTGCGTCCTCATCGTTCCGTCATCCAGCGATTGGCTGGCGAAGATGAGTTCATCGACCGATTGCCCGGTCAATGATGTCGGCGCCTGGACGGCAGGCATGGCATGGCTGGCCATGTCTAGGCCTGCGTGTCTGAGACCGCGCGATAGGCATGCCATGTGGCATGTCCAAGCCACGGGAAGATGACGATGAGGCCGATCAAGCCCGTAGCCGCGCAGAGTATGAAAAGCGCAAGGACGATGGCGCCCCAGACGATCATCGGCGCAAGGTTGTTCCAGACGAGCGCCGTGCTTGTTCCCATCGCCGTGAGCGCATCGACCTTGCGATCGAGGAGCATCGGAATGGCAAAAACACTGATCGCAAAAGCGAATGAGGCGAACAGGCCGCCCACCGCCGTGCCGACGCCGAGAATAATCCATCCCACCGGCTCGGTCAGCAGGAAGGCGGTTATGTGAGGCAGGCCGGGAAAGGGGCGCACGCCGAAGAACAACGCATAGATGAGCACCGCGGATCGCATCCACAGTAGCATCAGCAGGCTGAGCAGGACCCCGGTGAAAAGCACCTGCGGGCCCGCCGCCGGTTTCACCAGGAGCATTTCGCGCAGCGACGTATCGCGTCCCGCTTCTCGGTTGCGGCTTTTCTCATAGAGTCCGATGGCCAGCAGCGGGGCAATGATCATGAAGCCGGCGAGCGCGGGAAAAAGAATATAGTCGCGGCCATACAGCGCGAGCATCGCGACAGCAGCGAGAGACAGAAGGAAAATGCCCAGACCGTAGGCCAGGCTCGGCATCGGCCGATGGAAAAGATCCTGCCATCCGGCCTTGAGCCATTGGAAGCCGATGGAAGCGGGAAGATGGCGCTGAAACCGCGCGCTCTTCGTCTCCTCGATGCCCGAGGTCTGGCTCAGCAAGCCATAAGAGGGGCTTTTATCGCTCATGTCCCGCTACCTTTCAGCATGCCGATTTCGCCGCGCGATACTGCCCGCTCCCGTTCGCGCGTTCCTTCAAATGTCCCACGCATTCGGGCTGCGAGCGAAAGGCGACGTAGAAAAAATGCGCGTTCGCAAGAACGAACAGCAAAAGGCCTGCTGCCACCAGCGTCCAGACCAGCCACCGGGATCGGGATCGCATGGCCGTCATCGCTGAGGCGCGCTCAGCGAATGAACATAGAGCGCCAATATCTTGATATCCGAGTCCGTAAGCCGCTCGTCCCATGTCGGCATATGCCCCTGGCGTCCGCCATGGACGGTCTCCACGATCTGATCGATGTCTCCTCCATAGATCCAACGCGCGTCCGTCAGATTGGGAGCGCCGACATCGCGCTTCCCGCGCGCATCCTCGCCATGGCAAATCGCGCAATTGGCCATGAAGACCTCGCGCCCCGATACAATCGACGTCCGATTGGCATTCGTCACGAACTTGGGATGCGACAAGGCGTAGACATAGTTGGCCGCCAGACTGACCTGATCGGCATCGAGTATCCCGTCGCGTCCGAACGAGGGCATCTGCGAGACGCGCCCCTGCGGATGCTCCACATTGACCCCAACGCGCATGGTCTGCGCGATCGTCTCAAGGTCGCCGCCCCAGATCCAGTCGTCATCGGTCAGATCGGGATAACCATAACCCCCCTTGGCATTAATGCCGTGGCAGGCGGCGCAGTTGTCGCCGAACAACCGGTGGCCGGTGCTACGCACGATGGTCATGAGCCGGGGGTCGGCCGCGATCTGCTCGAGGTTCTCGCTTTCGATCCGCTTTATCCAGTCGGCCCGTCCCGCCTGCGAATCGACCAGGTGCTTTTCGACCGAGGTGCGCTGGTCGATGTTGAGAATTCCCTTGGTGTAGGTGTCGCCCAAGGGCCAAGTCGGCATGAGAATCCACCAGGCGAAAGCGAAGAGATGGGTGACGATCAGAAAAATCAGCACACCCTTGGGGACCGGCGTATCGAGCTCCTTGATGCCATTCCAGACATGGCCGGTCGTTTCATGACCGCTGACGGGATCGCGCTCTACGTCCATGGCTTGTCGTCCTGATCGAGAACGCTTTGTTTGGCTCGGTTGAACTTGCCACGATTGGACGGCCGGAACGTATAAATGAGGACACCGATCATCAGACCGATGAGGTAGAACAGCCCCCAGCTTTTCGAGAATGCAACAAGAGCCTCGTGGCTTATGTCCATGCCTGCCTCCTCATGTCATTTCACCGGCTCTGGCGGCTTCTGCGGCGCGGCCGTATTCTTGTACGGCACGTCGGTCAGCCGGCCGAGAACCTGAAGATAGGCGACGAGCGCGTCCATCTCGGTGACCTCGGTCGCCACATCGTCGAACACGCGAACCTGCGTTTCTTCGCCATACCGCTCGGTGATACCGGACGAGGTCGAGCTTTCCGGTGTCGCCTGGTCGAAGGCATCGACGCTCGCATTCTCGATCATGGCATCGGTGTAGGGCACCCCCGCGGCCCGCAGCGCCTTGAGGTGCAAGGGCAGATCAGCGAGGCGCAAGGGCGTCCGCGCCAGCCAGGGATAGGCCGGCATATTGGAATCGGGCACCACATCGCGCGGATTGGTCAGATGGGCGACGTGCCAGAAATCGGAATATTTGCCGCCAACGCGGGCGAGGTCGGGTCCGGTGCGCTTCGAACCCCAGAGCATCGGATGGTCATATTTGGATTCGACCGCGAGCGAATAGGGACCATAGCGCTCAACTTCGTCCTGCAGCGTCCGGATCATCTGGCTGTGACAGGCATAGCATCCTTCGCGCACATAGATGTTTCGCCCCGCCAGTTCGAGCGGCGTGTAGAGCCGCATGTCTGGCGCCTCCTCGACCGTCTCGTCGATCGTGAAAAGCGGAGCGATCTCGACGAGGCCGCCGACACTGGCAGCCGCGATGATGGCGAGCACGAAGCCGATCGCCGAACGTTCGAGCTTGCGATGAAACAGTTCCGCCACGGCTCAGGCCCTCCCCGCCGCCGTCGCGGCCTGTAGCGGGACGTCGCCTTCGAACGGCGCCTGGGCCGAGGCGGCGCGAATGGTCCTCCACATATTGTAGGCGCCGATCACAGCACCGATCAGGAACAGAAGGCCGCCGAGCGTACGCGCGATGTAATAGGGATACATGGCTCTGAGCGAATCCAGGAAGGAGTAGGCTAGCGTGCCTTCCTCCGTATAGGTCCGCCACATCAGGCCCTGGATGATGCCCGAGTTCCACATGGCAAAAATGTAGACAAGAGTGCCGGCAAGCGAGAGCCAGAAGTGCCACTCGACCAAGGCGGGCGAATACATCGCCTCGCGCTTCCACAAGGACGGCACCAGCGTGTAGAGCGAGCCGAAGGTGATGAGCGCCACCCAGCCGAGCGCGCCGGCGTGAACATGGCCAACCGTCCAGTCGGTGTAATGCGAAAGCGAATTGACGGGCCGGATGGCGAGGAACGAACCTTCAAAGGTCGAGATGCCATAAAACACCGCCGCGACCATCATGAAGCGGAGCGTCGCATCATCGCGCACGCGGTGCCAGGCGCCGTTCAATGTTAGCAAGGCGTTGCCAGCCGAAGCCCATGACGGCACGAGGAGCATCACCGAGAAGGTCATGCCCAGCGTCTGAACCCAGTGCGGTAGGGCGGTATAATGAAGGTGGTGGGAACCCGCCCACATGTAGAAGAAGGTAATGCCCCAAAAGCTCAGGATCGAGAGACGGTAGGAGAAGATCGGCCGCTGGGCCCGGATGGGCAGGTAGTAATAGAGCATGCCCAGGAAGCCCGCCGTCAGGAAGAAGGCGACGGCGTTATGACCATACCACCACTGCACCATAGCATCCTGGACGCCCGACCAGATGGTGTAGCTCTTCGCATGGCCCAGCGAGACCGGAATCGCGAGATTGTTGATGATATGGAGTATCGCGACGACGAGAATGAAGGCCATGAAGTACCAGTTGGCCACATAAATGTGTGGTTCCTTGCGGCGTGCGAGCGTCCGGATGTAGAGGATGAAGTAGGTCACCCAGACGATCACCAGCCAGATGTCGGCATACCATTCGGCCTCGGCATATTCCTTCGATTGGGTAACCCCGAGCAGATAACCGCTGGCCGCGAGGATGCAGAACAGGTTGTAGCCCACCAGCACGAACCAGGCCGAAAGCTGATCGGGAAGACGCGCCCGCGAGGTCCGCTGCACGACATGCAGCGAGGTGGCGATGAGCGCGTTGCCGCCAAAGCCGAAGATCACGCCGCTGGTGTGCACCGGTCGCAAGCGGCCGAAGCTCGCCCAGGCACTGTCAAACGTCAGGTCAGGGAATGCCAGCAGCGCGGCGACCCAGACCCCCACGAACATCGCCACCACCGCCCAAGCCATGCTGGCGATGATGCCGGCCTTGATGGGCTCGTCATAGTAGCTTTGCAAACGGGATTTTGGCGGTTCCGGTCCCCAGATGCCGCGGATTACGATGATGGCGCAAATGGCGGCAATGGCCAGGATCAGCCAGCCGTGGATTTCCATTGTGTCCTGATTGCCTGCCGCTGCGAGAACGAGGCCGCACAGACCGACGGCAACGGAAATGGCGAGCGCGATCTGGCGTTCGGTCTCGGTCAAGGTCAGTATCATGGCCGATCTATTTCCCCCCTCATCGGTCATCGCCACGGGCTGACAGCGCAGCAGCAGGTTCGCTCCCGATGGGAACACAGCTCGCGCCGAACCAGCAACACGCGGGTCGGACGGAAGTTCCCAACTATTGCCCTGCCGTCTCCCGCGGTAAACACCAAAAAATCAGTGGTCAGCGTCGCTCGCCACGCATCGCGGCCGAATTTGAACCTGTGTTTGGCGACGGCGCAATGGACTTTTGCCGATCAAGCTCTTGGACCGTTAAGCCTGTGTCCAAGACTGGCTCGACCTCCGTCTCCGATCGGTCAGGACTGAGCGGCAGCCGCTCTTCAGCATACTGCGGTCGAATCAGCGTATCGCCGCCAGGTATCGTCCGTCGTCGGCACGGAAGAGCACTGACCCATTGCTGTTGACGGACCATGAGGTCACATCCTGCAGAATGGCCAGGAACCTGGTTTCCTGGTTCCCGAGCGCCGGCACGCAAGCCCGGCGCGTCACGGCGAGCGGTCCGATCCGAAGCGACTGTTCCTCGATCGAATAGTCGCCGGTGAACCTGTTGCAGCCGGCCGATCCGCTCACTCGGCCGTCTTGCGAAAACTGCACCGTCACATTGGATTTGTCGATCAGACCGGTCTGATTGATGTCCTCCACCTTGAATTGCGGGCCGATCAAGCCTGAAGCCGCCGGGCGGTCACCAACGCGAACCATATTGAGCGTCCCCAGATCCTGCTCGAACCGCGTGGGATCGACCGAATGAACCGTATCCGTGGTCCATATCGGGTTGCCCTCGGGATCGGTAATCGTCGCACGGACTGCGTAACGCATGTTGGTCTTCAAGTCCTGTTCCTTCACCCTAATCGAAAATGGCAAAGGAACCTGCTGCCCTGCTGTCTCGCGCGTTTCCTTGGCAATGATCACCGATCTCGCATCGGCGCGCGAAACGTCCAGCAGTCTCACGTTGAATTTCGCGCGGGCGGGCAGAGCGATGCGCTGTCGATAGGATGCGTTGCCGGTTACGACCTTGTCTCTCAGCTCCGCAATGGGGGCTTGGGGATCGACGTATCGCGCGCCTGTCGCGCAGCCGCCGAGCGCGAGCATGGTCATCGCCAGTACGGCTGTGAATGGCTTGTTGAACATGGCGTTTCACTTTGCTGTGCGATTGGAGCGGAAGAGAGCAGGTCAGGCGGAACCCATGGCATCGGCAATAATGGGAGGGCTTCGAGCGGCAGTCCTGTGGGAATCGACTTCGCATAGGATGGTTCCGAACCACGAACGTCCGATGGCGGGCGGAAGATTGGGCTGGATTGGCGCGGGCGGCCCCGGCGGATATCTGATCACCTCTTGGGAGACAGCCACTGAATTTTGGAACCACACGAAAAGCGCAGTCTAGAACCCGTGGCTTCCCGCCACTGCGCCGAGAACCGTGACAGCCGCGATACCCAGCAATATTCGGTGAAGTGTCTCCATTCGGGCAAAATCTGCGGCGGGCTTGACCGATGTCATCATTCGGCGGTGGAGAAACAGCGGCTCGATCACGAAAAGCATCGCGGCGAACACGGCCCACAGCCCTACCATCGCATGCATCCACCAGAAGCGAAGATCGAAAAAGCGGTCCCACATCTGCGCGCGATAGATCATCCAGAAGCCGCTCAGTCCTGCCAATAGCACCCAGATGCGCGCCTGCGCCGCAAAGCGCCCCTCCAGTCGATGAAAGGCCGCCAGCCGCTCCGCCGGCGGATTGGCGGCGCGCACGGACGGCATCACCACAAGCGTCACGAACGCCACGCCGCCGATCCAGACAAGGACCGCCAGGACATGAACGGCCCGGGCCAGGATGATGTCGTCCATGCCTCCGCTCCCTCAGGCCGCGAGCAGTTCGTCGGCCGGGCCGAAGAACTCATAGTGGATCCTGTCCGACGGCACACCCGCCAGCGACAGGGTCGAGACCGCATGACGCAGGAACGGACGCGGCCCGCAGATGTAATAGTCCGCTTGTGCGACCGGTGTGCTGGCGACCAACCATTCATCGGTAATTATGCCGGCCACATCGTAGTCGCTGCCCTCTGTTTCATCCTCGAGCGGGGTCTGGTGAAAATCGGTGATCGCGATCGATTGGCCATGGCTCGCCACAGCGCGGACATGGTCGCGCATCGCATGGGTGTCGCGGTCATGCGTGCCGTGGATGTAATGAACCGGCACTTCGGCGCCGTTCTGAACGAGGGCTTCGAGCATCGCCACCATCGGCGTCAGGCCCACGCCGCCCGACAGCAGTACGACCGGCCGTTCGACATGATCGGCGAGGAAGAATTCGCCAGCAGGCGCGGCCACCTTCAGGATCGTCCCGGGTTTCGCCTCGTCGTGCAACCAGCCCGACGCGAGCCCTTGCGGCTCGCGCTTGACCGAAATGCGATAGGTTTCGCCATTGGCGGCGGCCGAAATCGAGTAGTTGCGCTTGACCGGCGGATGTCCGGGAATTTCGAGCCAGAAGGTAAGATACTGGCCCGGCTTGTGGCGCATGACGGGGCCGCCGTCGACGGGGCGAAGGACAAAGGAATTGATGACGCTGCTTTCGCGCACAACGTCTTCGACGCGGAAATCGCGCCAGCCGTTCCAGCCGCCGGCCGCGTCCTTCTGTTCGGTGTAGACGCGCTGTTCCCGCGCGATCAGGATATTGGCGAGAAACCAGTAAGCTTCCCCCCAGGCCCCGAGGATTTCGTCGGTCGCCGCATCGCCCAGCACCGCCTTGATCGCACCGAGCAGTGCTTCGGCGACGTGCGGATAGTGCTCCGGCAGTATCTGGAGACCGACATGCTTTTGCGCGATGCGCTCGACCGCGGGAGCCAGCGCGCCGAGATTGTCGATATTGCTGGCATAGGCGAGAATGGCGCCGGTGAGCGCGCGCGGCTGCGAACCGGCGTCACCATGATGCGACTGGTTGAAAAGATCGCGAATGTCCGGGTTCTGGAACATCCTGGAATACATTTCATGCACGATATCCAGACCATGCGCTTCGAGCGCGGGGACCGTCGCCTTGACGAGCGCGATGGTCTGATCGCTGAGGGGCTGCGACATAAACTTCTCCTTGTTGGAAGGGATTCGAGTTTCCCGGCGATCAGGCGCCGGGCGGCTGATCATAGAAATCGACCCGCATTTTCATGGCGCCGATGGGCGTCACGAAGTGCGGCTGCTGCGGCAAGATCAATCCGGGCCGTTCGGGCGTCAGGACAACCTCCGACGGTGGATCGAGATAGGTCAGCCGAAGCTCACCCTCCAGAACGCGGATCAAACCCCAGACACCCGCCTTGGTATCATGGCGTGCCCGCAGGGCGGCCGGGAGCGTGTCCTGATCGAACACCGGCGTCGAACGATAGGGTAGAATGTCAGGCATGGGTGGGTACTCGCCGTTCGCAATGAATGGACCCGGCCTCGCCGTCAGCGACGCTTGGCCGATCGAGCCGAAAAAACATGGCAAGCTGCAGGCTCTCGGCAATCCGCTTCGCTTTCGCCTGCAGAGCCGCAGCTGCGTCGGGCGCCATCATCTCGTTTGTCGTACAGTCCCACAGCGCGAGCCAGCGGTCGAAAAGCGCTGGCGTTATCCTCGACCTGTGCTTCAGGTGCGCTGGCACGGGCTGGCCCTTGTATCGGCCACTGGCGAGCATGACGGATGACCAGAACGCCGCCAGCTTTTCGAGATGTTCCGGCCAGTCATCGATCGCGTCGTTGAAAATCGGCCCCAGGTCGGCATCTGCGCGAACGCGCGCGTAGAAGGCGTCGACAAGCTGCTTGAGCGCCTCATCCTTCAGTTCCAGCTCGGTCATTCGCCCGACTCCAATCATGTATCCCGAATGCATCTATACTTTTCCCTGAAAACATGCAAGATGAATACATCTTAATGCGACGAGCTGAGGAAGAGAGTGGGAACGCCCCATGAAACTGACCCTGTTCACCGACTATTCGATGCGCGTGCTGCTCTATCTGGGCGCGCGGCCTGACCGCCTGTGCTCGATCGGTGAGGTCGCGCAGGCCTACGGAATCTCGCAGAATCACTTGATGAAGGTGGTGAACCAACTCGCACGCAGTGGTGATGTGGAGAGTGTGCGTGGACGGTCGGGCGGCATCCGCCTGGGGCGGCCGCCCGAAGAGATCAACATCGGCGCACTCATACGCCAGACCGAGGACGGCTTCGATCTCGTTGACTGCGGCGGATGCGTGGTCGCGCCTGCATGTGGGCTGACGGGCGTGCTGAAGGAGGCGCTCGGCGCGTTCCTGGCGGTACTTGACCGCTATACGCTTGCCGACCTGCTGACGAAGCGGCGAGATCTCGCGTCGCTCTTCGAGCGTAACGCGGCCGATCGGTTCGAAACCCCTGCGGCGCGAGATGGATGATTGACGTCTTGGCGCATCGAAGCCGAAAAGGAGGAACGTGACATGTTCTGTCCAGAATGTGGTGAACCGGTCGATCCCGCTCCCTTTGACGGTCGTCGCCGCGCGTCGCGGTCATGGATCGCCGCAGGACTCCAAATCGGCGCGCGATGGGTAAAGGTATTGCGCGCTGGACGCTCCAAGCCGGACCGCACGCGGCAGTCCGCTTGCCCGTCTTGCTCCAATCATAAAACCACGAACACGGAAAGGAATTGAACGATATGGCCCTTCACCACGCAGCGCCCGGAGAAGTCGTCGATCTCTTGCCCGAGAACGTGACGACACATGAAGAACATTCCACAGCGATCGTGAAGGCGGACCATTTGAAACCATCCGGCTGGTGATCCCGAGCGGCACCGAAATGCGCCAGCATCAGGTGCCGGGCAGCATCATGCTGCATTGCCTCGAGGGCCATGTGAAAGTCGAGCTCAGCGCAAGCTCGATCGAACTGCGGCGTAACCAGTGGGTCTATCTCGAAGGAGGCGCGCCGCACTCGGTCAAGGGCGCGGAAAACTCTGTGCTGCTTCTGACGATCCTCTTTCCGCCTGTAGAAGGATCACAGGCAAAAGCCGGCGCCGAGACCTTGGCGGTCGATGCCTATGACGATTGCGACTGTGTCGACCGGTGGGAAGCGGAAGGCGGTCCGGTCGTTCAATCGGATCAGCCTGCCCCCAGGAAGAATTGATCACGGGCGGCATGATGGCACGGCGCGCAGCGCGCTAGTCGCTTTGCTGTACCGCCTCGTAGCCCATAGGGGAGAACCATGGATCGAACACGTCAGCTCTGGATTTGGCTTCTATCATTGCTGGCAGTCTCTTTTGCCGTCCTGCTTCTGGTTGGCCGCGACATCAGCATTCAGGCGCCGCCGCTTCCCGCCAAGGTCGTGACCGCAAACGGCGAAACCGTCTTCACCCGTGCCGAGATGCAGCGTGGCCGCCAGGTCTGGCAATCTATGGGCGGCATGCAACTGGGCTCGATCTGGGGACACGGCGGCTACGTAGCGCCCGATTGGTCAGCCGACTGGTTGCACCGGGAATCACTGGCACTTCTCGATCTCTGGGCACAGCGGGATCTGGGCGGCGCCTTTGAGAGTTTAAACGAGGAACACAAGGCGCTCCTCCAGCGGCGGCTGCAAACGGAAATGCGCCGAAACACGTTTGAAGCGAGCACGGATACCATCACGATCAGCAACGATCGCGCGGTGGCAATCGAGCGGGTGGCAAAGCACTACGTCAATCTGTTCGGCAACGACCCCGCCACGGCCGAGCTGCGCGAAAACTATGCCATGAAGAACGATACGGTCCCCGACGCAGGGCACCGAGCCGCCATGACCTCCTTCTTCTGGTGGACGGCCTGGGCGGCCACAACGGAACGACAAGGGCGGACGACAACGTATACGAACAACTGGCCGAGCGAGCCGCTGGTCGGGAATCGCCCACCATCAAGTTCATTCATCTGGTCGGCCTTCAGCGTCACCTTCCTGCTTGCCGGCATCGCGCTGTTGGGTTGGCACCATGCGGTGACGCACGGACGAAGGGAGAAGGAGCACGACCTCCCCGCGAAAGATCCGCTGCGCGAGATCGCGGTGACGCCTTCGATGCGGGCGACAGCCAAATATTTCTGGGTCGTTCTCGCACTGTTTCTCGCGCAGATCATGCTGGGTGCAATGACGGCCCACTATCAGGTCGAGGGGCAGCTGGTTTATGGCTATGAAGCGGCCGAGATCCTGCCTTATTCGATCACCCGCACCTGGCACACGCAGCTTGCCGTGCTGTGGATCGCGACAGCCTGGCTGGGAACGGGCCTCTACATAGCTCCTGCGATCTCGGGCCATGAACCGAGGTTCCAGGCTCTGGGTGCCAACATCCTCTGGGCCTGCCTCCTGATTATCGTCGTGGGCTCCTTTGCCGGGCAATGGCTCGCGGTGATGCAGAAACTGGGACTGGAGAGGAACTTCTGGTTCGGACACCAGGGCTGGGAATATGTCGATATGGGGCGCTTCTGGCAGTGGTTTCTCTTCATCGGCCTGATGCTCTGGCTTGTGCTCGTCGGCCGGGCGCTCTGGCCTGCGCTCAAAGAGAAGTCCGAATCCCGCCACATCACGATGCTGTTTTTCCTATCCGCCGTAGCCATCGGACTCTTCTACGGTGCCGGGCTGTTCTGGAATGAGCATACAGCGCTCTCCATGATTGAATATTGGCGTTGGTGGGTGGTCCATCTGTGGGTCGAAGGCTTTTTCGAGGTGTTCGCCACCGCGGTCATCGCCTTCCTCTTCACGCGCCTCGGCCTCATTCCGACACCCACCGCCACGGTCGCCGTCTTGTTTGCCACGATCATCTTCATGGCAGGCGGAGTGCTGGGAACGTTGCACCATCTCTACTTCGCGGGAACCTCGATCGCGGTGCTGGCGCTTGGCGCGAGCTTCTCAGCGCTCGAGGTCGTGCCGCTCGCCTATATTGGCTTCGAAGCTTATGAACACTGGAAGCTGAGCAGCGCGACACCCTGGATGCAGCGTTATAAATGGCCCGTCATGTTCTTCCTGGCGGTATCCTTCTGGAATCTCGTCGGAGCAGGCCTGTTCGGCTTCCTCATCAATCCGCCGCTGTCGCTCTATTACATGCAGGGTCTCAATCTGACGCCGCTGCACGGACACACCGCATTGTTCGGCGTATACGGCATGTTGGGCGTCGGGCTCGTCCTGTTCTGCCTGCGTGGCATGTTGCCGAACCTGATCTGGAACGAAGGCGTGCTGAAGACGAGCTTTTGGTGCTTCAACATCGGCCTTGCGTTGATGGCGCTCCTGACCTTGCTGCCACTTGGTACGCTTCAGCTGACCGCCGCGATTGACAAGGGCTACTGGTACGCTCGCTCGGCCGAGTTCATGCAGCAACCGGTGGTCGATCTGTTGGTGTGGCTGAGGGTTCCTGGAGATATCGTCTTTTCTGCCGGGGCGGTAGCGCTCGCCTGGTTTGTCGCCAGTCTTTGGCTCAGACCCCGGTCTGACGACAGCGAGGCGCAAATTGCACAGTGATCGATCGAGGAGTCCGATGCCGCGCAGTCCCAGCCAACCCTTGCTCGTGGGCTAGCCACGTTCTGTCGACAAACGCCACACTTGGATGCGAGTTTCGGTGAACCTTTTGTCCATGCGCACCAAACTTCTGTTCGCAGGTCTGGCAGCCGGGTCGATGGCTGCTCTATCCTCGCCCGCGATTGCTCAGATGCCGCCCGGCTCACGGGACTGTTCATTCCAGTCGCTATCGCCGGAGGAAAAGTCTCGGTACCAATCCCGTTACCGGCGCCGCGTGCGCGTCGATGGGCAAGCTTTTGCCGATAATGGCTGTATGAACAGGTGTGCATGACAGCCTCTGAGCGCAAAGCCCTCCGGCGTCCCCGCAAGGGCAAAAACTGCCGCGCCGTTTCGCGCCCCGTCACCAGCTTGGACGGATCCATGACAGTTGGCATCGGGCGCAAATGCGACTGACGCGCTCGATGCCGCACATGGCGATCATGGTGCGTTTCCAGGAGGGGACCAAATCCTACGCTAAGAATTTTGGCCAGCGATATTCTTCGCCGGTCAGGGTTATGTGCTCCCACCCCGCTCCTTACGGAGATCGAATCCACTGATCACTGAATTCTGACTTTAGAAACGTTTCTTGAATCGGGATCCATGGATGAAAAGGGGCCGACTCTCTGCATTCAGCGAATATTCGAACGCGAAGGCAGAAGGCCGGCCTGATCGATCAGAAGCTGATCGTTGCCGTGCCCCAAAAGCGGCGCCCTTCATCGAGCATCCAGTTGCCGTCGAGACCATCAAACCGGCCGCGGTCATCGACCGGCACGATCTTGTCGGTGACGTTGAGCACCGCCGCCCTCAGCGCGAAATTCTCATTGATCGTGAAATTGATGCCGACATCGAAGGTCGTGCTCCCTTCACGGGTGCGGGTGTTGAGCGCGCCGTTGCGGAACCCGCTGAAAGTCTGCTTGCCCGAGTAGTAGCCGAGCACATAGGCCGCGATCTGCTCGGTCGCTTGCCAGTCCAGGCGAACGTTGGCCATGTGCCTGGGCGTCTTGTCGAGCGGCGTTCCGTCAAGCGAACTGCCGTCGAAAGCGGGCTCGCCGCCACCCTTCCGGACGGAATCGGTGTAGGTATAATTCGCGGTCAGCAGCAATGCCGGGGTGATCGGCAGTCTGCCATTCACTTTGTCAAACGGCGCGCAAACGGGACCCCGTATAGGCGTTGAAGGGGGACCCCCTTTTCGAGATTGAGCGGAGGGTTGATGCCCTGCGCTGTGTGCGGCGGAGGTCGGGCGTAGCCCGGCCGGAGGCGTACACAGCGCAAGTTCGTTTTGAAGCTGGGGTGAGAGTGGCGGCTAACTGCGGTTTTTGAAGCGCCAGCTGTCGTTGCCGGTCTCGACGATATCGCAGTGATGAGTGACGCGGTCGAGCAGAGCCGTGGTCATTTTGGGATCCCCGAACACGGTAGGCCATTCGCCGAAGGCGAGGTTGGTCGTGATAACGACGCTGGTGCGTTCGTAGAGCTTGCTGATCAGGTGGAACAGGAGCTGGCCACCAGAGCGCGCGAACGGCAGATATCCCAACTCATCGAGCACCACCAGGTCGAGCCGTGAGAGCTGTCCCGCCAGGGTCCCGCCCTTGCCGATCCGGGCCTCCTCTTCGAGGCGTGTCACCAGATCGACGGTGTTGAAGTATCGTGCCCGAGCCCCTTTGCGCACGACGTTGGCGGTAATCGCGATGGCGAGGTGGGTCTTGCCGGTGCCCGTGCCGCCGACGAGCACGATGTTGCGACGCGCCGGTAGGAAGGAGCCATCATGCAGGGAGCGGATCAGTCCCTCGTTGATCGGCGTCCCTTCGAAGCTGAACCGCTCCAGGTCCTTCACCACCGGCAGCCGCGCGGCCGTCATGCGATATCGGATCGAGGCGGCGTCGCGATGGGTGGCTTCCGCGCGGAGCAGATCGGTCAGGATCTCCATGGTGGTGCGCTGGCGCTGGAGGCCGGTGGTGACGGCCTCGTCGAACGCGGCCACCATGCCCTTGAGGCCCAGGCCGCGCATTGTGTCGATCATCTCATGCCGCTGCATCATAGCCTCGCAGTCGGTCATAGCTGGCACAGTCGGCGATCGGCGGGTGACTCAGCATCCGGTCTTCCGAAGTGACGATGCTATGGGGCGTCGCCGGCTCGCGGCGACGGGAGAGGATGTTGAGGATCAGGTCGTCGCTGACCGTTCCGCTCGCCAGCGCTTCGCGCACCGCCGCCTCGACCTGCTCCAGCCATCGGTGAGCACGGCCGAGAGCACCCGCACGAACCTGCGATCCGCCTCATCCCCGTGCCCCAGCCTGCGTCGCAGGCGATGGAGGGATGGCGGCAACTCCCAGTCCTGGAACGGCGCGCCGTTGCGCAGGGCACCGGGCTTGTGGGCCAGAACCGGCAGATAATGCCAGGGATCGTAAATGGTGCGGTTCCGCCCGAAGTGACGCTCATGTTCCCCGACGATCTCTTCGCCGCAGCGGATGACCATCCGGCCCGCATAGGCGCGCACCTGCACCGTGCGCCGCGCCGCCCTGGACATGACCGAAGCGGTTGCGGTCGAAGCTGATGAGGCAGGTGCCTGTAGCGCGACAAACTGTATGAGGATTGCGCGTCAATCAGGATGAGAATGTGATTGTCACGGCGCGTCGATCAGTGGCTGTTTTGATTGTCGCTGGCAAGTTCGTCGTTCTCATCCTGATTGACGCGGATGGTCTCGAGGATCTTTGGCGTGGTGTAGGCGGCCGGGCGGCCGGCACCGGTGCGCCTGGCCTGTGCGGTGCGCCGCCGGTAACTTTCGACGTTCATCTCGAAGATGGTGGCGTGGTGCACGAGCCTGTCGACAGCGGCGAGTGTCATGGCGGGATCGGGGAAGACCCTGTTCCATTCGCCGAAGGGCTGGTTGGCGGTGATCAGCAACGACCGTCGTTCGTAGCGTGCGCTGATCAACTCGAAGAGCACCGACGTCTCGGCCTGATCGCGCGAGATGTAGGCAAAGTCGTCGAGAACGAGCAGGTGGTATTTGTCGAGCTTGGCCATGGCGGATTCGAGTGCAAGTTCGCGTCGGGCGACCTGCAGGCGTTGCACGAGGTCGGAGGTTCGAGAAAACAGAACCCTCCAGCCCCGTTCCACCAGCGCAAGGCCGATTGCCGCGGCCAGATGGGATTTGCCGCCGCCCGGCGGACCGAACAGGATGAGGTTGGCCCCTTGTTCGAGCCAGCCATCGCCGGCGCACAGGGCCATGACCTGGGCCTTGGAGATCATCGGCACGGCATCGAAGGCGAAGCAGTCCAGGGTCTTGCCTGCAGGCAGATGGGCCTCTGCCAGGTGACGCTCGATCCGGCGGCGATCTCGTTCGGCGAGTTCGTGTTCGGCGAGCGCGGCGAGGAACCTGCTCGCGGGCCACCCCTCCTTGTCAGCCTGGGCGGCGAAGTCCCCCCAGATGTGCTTGATGGTGGGCAGGCGCAGCTCGTTGAGCATGAGGCTGAGGCGCTGTGCATCGATCATGGGAACTGCACTCATGCGGCTTCTCCCTGTTCGATAAGTCCGTCGTAGATCGAGAGCGGCACCAGTTCGACCACGACTTCGGGCAGATCGGCGGGGTCCGGACAGAACCGGGCCCGCAAGGTTGTCAGGCACGGCGTTCGGCGCGCGGTCAGATCATCGGTCAGGATCCCGGCGAGTTCGGCCTCGCAGGCACGTTCGTGGGCCATGGCCAGAAGTTCGACGGTGGTGCGGCAGGCTTCCCGCTCGCCCTGAACTTCCAGCAGGTGGTCGAACATCAGGCGATAGGCATCTCGCGGGAACAGGCTGTCGCGATAAACCAGCCCCAGCAGCGCCATGGGCTTGCGGCGCAGGGAATGGATCACGTGGCGGTAATCAACGACGTGGCCGTGCTTCCCGTTCATGCCGGCGCGGCCGCGCGGCAGGGTCATGAGCCTCGTGCCCCCGATGAAGACGTCGAGGCGGTCATCATACAGGCGGACCCGCAAACGGTGCCCGATTAGGCGGGATGGGACCGTGTAGAACACCTTGCGCAGCGTGAAGCCGCCCGAGGATGTGACCGTCACGAGGATCTCCTCGTAATCGGTGGTGCGCACGTCCGGCAGCGACTGCAGGAACTTGCGTTCGGCATCGATCCCGGGGCTGTGCCGCCGGTTGCGCGCATTTACGACCTCGTCGATGAAGCGGCGATAGTCGGCAAGGTCAGCGAAGTCGCCGCTACCTCGCAGCAGCAGCGCATCCTTCACGGCAGCCTTGATATGACCATGGGCACTCTCGATCGCGCCGTTCTCGTGAGCAACGCCCCGGTTGTTCCTCGTGGGCTCCATTCCATAATGGGCACAGAGCGCGTCATAGCGCCTGGTCAGGTCGATCCTGGCATCGGCCTCCAGATTGCGGAAGGCGGCCGAGAGGCTGTCGGTACGATGAAGCTTCGGCGCACCGCCTGCGGACCAGAGTGCGTTCTGCAGCCCTTCGGCCAAGGCAACGAAACTCTCGCCGCCCAGGATGACGTGCCCATGCTCGAAACCGCCGCGCGGCAACCGGAAGTGATAGAGCAGGTGATCCAGTGGTTGTCCGGCGATCGAGACAGCCAGATCGTCCATGCACGTAAAATCGGACAGGCCGAGCCGCCCGGCCTCGTGCACCTGCCGGAAGATGACTTCGCGATCTTGCCCGTTCATCGCGCGCCAGTCGCGAATGCGCCTCTCCAGGGTTCGCCGGGAGCCGAACACCGTCTCGGGGTATCGGCGCCGCAGTTCCTCGAAGATCGCGATAGGCCGCAGGCCCGGAGCAGCCTCCAGCATCGGCACGACCACCTCATCGAAGATACCGGCAAGGGGGTCAGGCCGGCGCCGGCTGCGTGGCGTTTGCCGCTGTGATGGCAACCGGGCGTCCTGAAGAACCCGATAGCCCGTCGCCGGGCTGAATCCAGCCTTAGCCGCCGCCAGAGCGACGGGGTCATTACGTCTGTTGGTCATGAAAAGTCTCACCTGATGATCGTTGATGTGTCGACCGGCCACACGTCAGGTCCTCCTTCTCGGAAAACCTCATGCATAGCGGCCACCACGACCATCACAGGCACCCCGCAAAGAGCGCCTCCGGTGTGTCGGGACCGGCTACGGGCTACGCCCTCCGCCGATCCCGACACACCGGATTCCCATCTTGATTGTCGCGCTTTCTCAACCTGATCGTCGCGCAACACAGGTGCCGGTGACGGCATGCTCGCTCTCATGGAAGCCATCGAAGGGCGCCAGGATCGGCTGCAGGACAGGCCGCTCCATCTCCAGCGCCTAGGCCACGGTGATATCGCCGCGCTCGGGATGGGTGTGGTGCTCGGCCCAGCGCCGGCACTCCGCCTTCCTTCTCACGATCTGGCTTTTGAGCCATTCGAGCATGGAATCTTTTGCCATCATGGGCGTCGTCGTCGCTCTCGGCAGCATCGTCTACCGGGCCAGCATCCGCCGGTCATCAACGTAGGGGTCACGACGGTGGAGCGAGCGGTCGGCTCTTCAAGCCCAACGCGATCGGCTCATTTCTCGCTCACCAGTCGTGAACTAACGGCAAATTTGTCAGAATTTGAGGGTGAAAGTGATTTATGGCCCTCATTTTTGTTTCAAGCAGCGCCTGCCGAATGCATCTCTGCGATTGATGTCTTCTGCAAAAGCTTGTTGGCATCGGATGCTCGCTGATCACACCTAACCCGTAATCGTGCCTCTGGCTGACATACCCGACAAACGTATAAGCTCGCCATGCGCGGGCGTCACCAACCCAATTCCGCGTGCGATCCCAAGCGCACAAGCTGCAAGGTGTCGTCATCGGGCTTGCGGTAAATCAGCACGAGGTCGGGCTTTATGTGGCAATCGCGATGGTCGCGCCAGTCGCCGGTCAGCGCATGGTCGCGGTGGCGCGGTTCAAGCGGCTCGTCGGATGCCAGCGCCTCGATGATCGGGATCAGGTCAGCGTCCAGCGTCTTGGCGTGCTGCCCCTTCTTCTCCCGCTTGTAGTCGCGCTTGAACCGCCCGAAGCGTTCAATCGTCCGCATTGAGGTCGGCCATCAGGTCGACCACCGTGGCGAACCGCTTGCCCTTTCCCTCGCGCGCTTCCTTCATGGCCTCTATCGTCTCGGCATTGGGCACCAGCGGTTCAAACGGCAAGGCCTTGTCGCGGGCAACGCGGGTCAGCATCAGGCGCACGGCATCGGAGACGGTCAGCCCCATAGCAGCCAGCACGGTCGCGGCTTCCTCCTTCACCGCTCCGTCGATCCGGGTCTGCACAAGAGCGTTTGCGGCCATGTCGATTTCCTTTCTGCATGACGATGTAATGCAAGCGAACGCAAAGTGCAATCAGGCAAAGCCCCGGCTATCGACATGGCGACCGGGCTTCGCGTTTTTCACCTTCAATGCTGTGAGTGCCATCGGTTCGGGGCCCTGATCGGGAATGTTGGGGCCGTTCTCACACTTTCGGTGGGCAAACGGTCCCACAATCGTTCCACATTTTGGGCCAAATTCAGGCAAATCAGGGAGACGACCGCGAACAACTTACAAGACAAATCGTTGCTTTTTCAGTGTAGGTAGGGGTAGGGACGCCATCAGCTCGCTTGACACAAGGTTCTACACGCGACAGCGGGGTCCTCTACCACCGGGCAATTCTGCAGGATGCTGCAAACCGCGCGATATCAATGGCGGGCGAAAATTCGCTGACCGGCGCTGCCGAAGGCCACCACCGTATAGGGTTGGCGGGCAGCGCCTGCCACTTCCATGCCCTCCGAACCGATCGGCATCCCCGCAACCGCAATGCCTTTGACGCCCGCAGGACGGGTCGCCAGCAAGCGCTTGACGTCGGATATCGGGACATGGCCCTCGATCATATAGCCATCGACGATCGCGCTGTGGCAAGATGCCAGCGTCCGGGGCATGCCGGCCTTGCGCTGAAGCTCGCTGCGCGACGCATCGTCACGCATGACGACCTTGCGTCCCAGCTTCGCGCGCACGGCCTGCGCCCACTTCTCGCAACATCCACATCCCGGATCCCGGTGGACGACGATATCACTGGCCGCAAGCGCTACGCCGGGCATGGCGAGGAACAGCAAGGCGACGAATAGGCGGGTCTTCATGAAATGACTCCCGGAAGAACGATAAGCATGGGGCAGAGGCCCCTTCTTTTCTATACGCATCAATGCGCCCCTCCCCTCATCACGCAGATGATTTTACGATGGCGGGCGGCCTCCAGGCTAGCGGCAGGGACACAAGCAGCGCTAGCGATAGACCACCAATCCCCCACAGAACGAGCGGCTGCGCCCCGGGAGCGACGATGGCTATCGCCAGCGGCGCGAGCGCCTGCCCGATGCTGGCGGCGGAATGCTGGAAACCGAGCTTCACGCCTGAAGGGGCCCCGCCGCCGCTGATCCAGAAGCTGGTGACCAATCGAAGGGTTGCCGAGCTCCAGCCGGCAGCAACGATGATCCCACTGAGCTCGGCCATACTCGCGGCGACAGGAAACATGAAAAGTGCCACAGCCAGCAGGCCCAGCGTCAATCCGGCAAGCCGCCTCGGCACAGTGACCAGCCAATCCAGCTTTGCATGGAAGATCTGTGCCGCCAGCATGCCCAATCCGCAGAGACTGAGCATCCAGGCGATCTCTTCGCGGCTCAGCGAAATGGCGCTCCGCGTCACCAGGAGATTGACATGCATCGCCGCCAGCCCGCCGCCCGCGACGATCGTGATAAAAAGCAGGATCAACGTCGCGCCGAGCGTAGGCGCGGGCAGGTCTCCGCCATCGATGCAAGGTGCACACCAGCGCGGCAGACGCACGGCGCAAAGCGCCGCCCCGACGGCACCGATGCCGAGAGCGAGGATCATGAGGGGAGCGCGGGGCAGGATCGCGGCCGAGACCTCCGCCACCAGCGGACCGGCGAGATCGCCCAGAAACACGAAGGCGGTCAGCCAGGTGAAGCGGCGCGCCTGGTCCGCGCGCCCGCTTGCGGCAAAGCTCGCGCAGAGCAAGCCCAACGGTATGATGGCGGCCGACGCCATCCCCGCCACCAGACGCAATGCATAAAGCTCAGGCAACCCGACGAGGCCGATCGGCGCGGTCACCAGCGCGAGGATGACCAGCGCTGCGCGCAACATCGCCCGATAGTCGACCCGGTCCGCGATCCAGCCCCAGAGCGGCGCCGCCAGCAAGGCTGCCAGGGGATGGACCGCGGTCAGGCTCGCGACATGAAAATCATGAGCGCTTGACGATAGCGCGCCACGAGCCGGGTCGACCAGTGCCGGAAGGAAGGCGAGAATGGCCGTCTGTCCCGCCGACGCCGCAGCCGCCGCGAGCAACAAGACGAAAAAGGAGGCCGGCCAGCGACCGTTGGCTTGCGATCCAGCCTTGTCACGCGGCGCGTTCGCGGTCGATCCCTCGAGTGGCCATCCGCGGATCACCACCAGGCGCGCAAGCCGATCACCAGCCTGTGTTCGGAAGGCCCTTCCCTGCGCAGGCGACGGAAATCGGCCGTGCCGTCAAATGCGCGCTCCCAGACGAAGCCGATATAGGGCGCGAACTTGCGCGACACCTCGTAGCGCAACCGTCCGCTCAGCTCGACATTGCTGAAGCCGCTGCCGAGCTGCCGATCGCTCGACCGCTTCGAATAGATATTGGTTTCCACCTGCGGCGTAAGGATCAACCGATTGGTGAACAGGACCTCATAGGAGGCCTTGGCGCGCGCCGCGAGACGCCCATCGGTTCCTACATAGCCGGTGAGCTGGACGTCGAACCAATAGGGCGCCAGTCCCTCGACGCCGGCGGCGAGCCAGGTGGTCGCACCCTTGCCGAGATCCTGCCTGACCCCGAGCAGCGTGCCCCAGAACGGGTTCTTGCTGTGCCACCACAGCGCCTCGACGCTGCTCTCCGGATCGAGACGTTGGTCGCGGGAGTTCTTGAGCCCCTGGCTGCGCAGCCAGAGCTTGTCATTGTCCTGACCCTTGGTGACGAGCACGGTCCAGCCCACGCCCTGACCCTCGTTGCCGCTGGTGAACTCGAGCTCATCCACAAGTATCTTGGGGATCGAGAGCTTGTCGGCCATCTCATAGCCCGGCAGCGTCGAGTTGCGATAGCCGTCGGCATAATCGTCCGAGTTGCGCGCGTCCGGCGGGGCCTTGCCACCCTGCATCGAGCCCATGTCCATCGTGGCGCCGTTACCGGACGCCTTCGTGTCGGTCATATCCATGCCCGGCATGTCCATGCCCGCATGCTCCTGAGAGCCTTGCGCGGAAGGTGAGTTTGGATCGGGAGTGGCCGTTTGGGCAGGGGTGGCGGCGGGCGACGGGGGCAAGGCATCCTGCGCGAGGGCGGGAGCCGTGATCGCCGGCGCCAGGAAGAGGGCAACGCCAAGAGCAATGCCGCGCGAGGGGATAATCCGGATCATGCGACCACCACCTCCCGGAACATGCCGGCCGCCATGTGATAGAGCAGATGGCAGTGGAAGGCCCATCGGCCCATGGCGTCGGCGGTGACGCGGAAGCTCACCCGCTGGGCGGGCTGGACCACGACCGTATGCTTGCGGACCTGGAAGGCGCCGTCCGGGCCTTCGACATCGCTCCACATGCCGTGCAGATGCATCGGATGCGCCATCATCGTGTCGTTGACGAAGGTGACGCGCAGCCGCTCGTTCGGCTTGAAATGCAGCGGCCGGGAATCGTTGAGCTTGATGCCGTCGAGCGACCAGATGAACCGTTCCATATTGCCCGTCAGATGCAGCTCGATGTCGCGCTCGGGCTCGCGCGGGTCGGGATCGCCGCCCGGCGTGCGCAGATCGGCCAGCGTCAGCACGCGCCAGCCGCGCCCGCGCAGCCCGGCGCCGGGATCGTCGAGATTGGTGCGCGGATAGTCGACGCGCATGTCGGTATTGGCGCCATATTCGGTGCGGGCGTGCCGTGCCCTGGCCGGCATCTCGGTCATGCCGTGCCCGGCATGCGCGTCGCCTCCCATTGCGCCCATCGTCGCCATCGCGCCCATCATGTCGACCGGCTCGAGCCAGGTCCGGGCATCGAGCGGCGGCACGGCTGCCGCCATGCCCGGGGCCGGTGCGATCGTGCCACGCGCATAGCCGCTCCGATCGATCGCCTGCGCGAAGATGGTGCGGGCGCCGCCCTCGGGCATGGTGAACTCGACGTCGTAGGTCTCGCCCGGGCCGATCCGGAATTCCTCGACCGTGACCGGCTCGACCGGCTGCCCGTCGGTCGATACGACCGTCAGCTCGACCCCGGGGATCCGCACGTCGAAGAACGTCGCCGTCCCCGCGCCGACGAAGCGCAGGCGCACGCGCTCGCCGGGCGCGGCGATACCGGTCCAGTTGCCGGCGGGCGGCGCGCCGTTCATCAGATAGGTGTAGGTCGCGGCAGAGACATCGCTGTAGTCGGTCGGGTTCATCCGCGAGCTGTTCCACATCCGCCGCCGCTCGAGCGCCTTGCCCAAGCCCATGGTGCCGACATCCTTGAGGAAATCGCCGGCGGTCGGCTGCGCAAAATTATAGTAGCTGCTCTGCTTCTTGAGATTGAGGAAGATCTGCAGCGGCGGCTCGTCCGACCAGTCGCTGAGCACGATGCAATAGTCGCGATCGGGCGCCCGCGCCACCGGCGCCTGTTTCGGCTCCACGATGATCGCTCCATAGAGTCCCGTCTGCTCGGCGAGCGTGTGAGCGTGATACCAGTAAGTTCCGCTCTGGCGGACCTCGAAGCGATAGGTGAAGGTCTCGCCCGGCGCGATGCCGGCAAAGCTGATGCCGGGCACGCCGTCCATCTCCGCCGGCACGATGATGCCGTGCCAATGGATGCTCGACATCTCCTTGAGGCCGTTGCGCACACGGAGCGTGACCGTATCGCCTTCGCGCAGGCGCAGGACCGGCGCGGGCACGCTGCCGTTCACGGCAGTCGCAATACGGCGCTTGCCGGTGAAGTTGACTGGCAGCTCGGCGATCTCGAGGTCGAACTCGGTCCCGCTCAGCTCAGCGGGCAAGGTTGGGGCGGATCGCGCGAGAAGCGCCGGGGCGAAACCGGCGACCGCGCCGCCGATCGCCAGCCCCTGGACGAAACGGCGCCGCGCGATCGGCCGGATATGTAAGGGAGACATGAACTGTACTTTCGCGAAGTCGGGTTCAGGCGAGGTCGAGGACGATCCGGCCCTCGATGTCGCCATGATGCATGCGGGAGAAGACGTCGTTGATGTTCTCCAGCTTGTCTGCATGGACCGTGGCCTTGACCTTGCCCTCGCCGGCGAACGCCAGTGCCTCGAGCAGATCGAGCCGCGTGCCGACGATCGAGCCGCGCACGGTAATGCCGTTCAGCACGGTGTCGAAGATCGACAGCGGGAAGTCGCCCGGCGGCAGGCCGTTGAGCGCGACCGTGCCGCCGCGCCGGACCATGCCGAGCGCCTGCTGGAACGCCTTGGGCGAAACGGCGGTCACCAGCGCCCCGTGCGCGCCGCCAATGGCTTTCTTGAGCGCTGCCGAAGGGTCCTCGCTGCGCGCGTTGACCGTCAGTGTGGCGCCAAGGCGTGTAGCGAGGTCGAGCTTGCTATCGTCGATGTCGACCGCGGCCACATTGAGACCCATGGCACGGGCATATTGCACCGCCATGTGGCCGAGCCCGCCAATGCCGGAGACGACCACCCACTCGCCGGGCCGGGCCTCGGTGGCCTTCAGTCCCTTGTAGACGGTGACGCCCGCGCAGAGGATCGGCGCAATGTCGAGGAAGTCGACATTGTCGGGAAGGTGACCAACATAGTTGGGATCGGCGAGGACATATTCGGCAAAGCTGCCATTGACCGAATAGCCGGTGTTCTGCTGTTCGTGGCAAAGCGTCTCCCAGCCACCCAGGCAATGCACGCAGTGCCCGCAGGCGGTGTAGAGCCAGGGCACACCGACCCGGTCGCCTTCCTTCACATGGGTGACGCCGGCACCAACGGCGGCGACATGCCCGACGCCCTCATGGCCGGGAATGAAGGGCGGGTTGGGCTTGACCGGCCAGTCCCCTTCTGCCGCGTGCAGGTCGGTATGGCACACGCCGGTTGCCGCAATCTTGACCAGGACCTGCCCGGGGCCGACCGTCGGGATCGGCGCGTCCTCGATGACCAGGGGCTTGCCAAATTCGCGGACGACCGCCGCCTTCATGGTTTTCGCCATGTCCGTTTCTCCTTTTAAGCGGGGGGTCAGAATAGGCCGAGCGCGTGCTCGTCATAGGAGACGAGCAGATTCTTGGTCTGCTGATAATGATCGAGCATCATCCGGTGGTTTTCACGCCCGAAGCCCGATGCCTTGTATCCGCCGAAGGCGGCATGGGCGGGGTACTGATGATAGCAGTTGGTCCAGACCCGCCCGGCCTCGATCGCGCGGCCGAGCCGGTAGGCGGTGTTGCCGCTCCGGGTCCAGACGCCCGCGCCAAGACCGTAGGCGGTGTCATTGGCAAGTGCGATCGCCTCCTCGACCGTCTTGAACGTGGTGACCGACAGGACGGGACCGAAGATCTCCTCCTGGAAGATGCGCATGTGGTTCTGACCCACGAACACGGTCGGCTGCACGAAATAGCCCTGGTCGAGCGCACCGCCCGGCAGCGCCCTGGCGCCACCGACCAGACACTGCGCGCCCTCGGCCTTGCCGATATCGATATAGCCCAGGATCTTGTGGAGCTGGTCCTCCGACGCCTGCGCGCCGACCTGGACCGACGGGTCGAGCGGATCGCCCTGGCGGATCGCGGCGACGCGCGCCACGGCGCGCTCGATGAAGCGGTCGAAGATCGACTCATGGATCAGGGCGCGCGACGGGCAGGTACAGACCTCGCCCTTGTTGAAGGCGAACAAAGTAAAGCCTTCGAGCGCCTTGTCGAAGAAGGCATCGTCCTCGTCGAGCACGTCCGCCATGAAGATGTTGGGCGACTTGCCGCCAAGCTCCATCGTCTGGGGGATCAGATGGTCCGCCGCGGCGTGCATGATCTGCTTGCCGGTGACGGTCTCGCCGGTGAACGAGACCTTGGCGATGCGCGGATTGGCGGCGATCGCCTGGCCGACGGTCCGTCCCGGGCCGGTGACGACATTGAGCACGCCGGGCGGCAGGATGTCGGCGGTGAGCTCGGCGAACATCAGCAAGGTGAGCGGCGTCTGGGATGCGGGCTTGATGACGGTGCAGTTGCCCGCCGCCAGCGCCGGGGCGATCTTCCACGCCGCCATCAGCAGCGGGAAGTTCCACGGGATGATCTGGCCGACGACGCCGAGCGGCTCGCGGAAATGATAGGCGATGGTGTCCGCATCGATCGTCGAGATGCCGCCTTCCTCCGCCCGGATGCAGCCGGCGAAGTAGCGGAAATGGTCGATCGCGAGCGGCACGTCGGCAGCGCGCGTCTCGCGGATCGGCTTGCCATTGTCGATCGTCTCGGCAAGTGCCAGCAACTCCAGATTGTCTTCGAGCCGGTCGGCGACGCGATTGAGAATCCTGGCGCGTTCGGCGGGCGCGATCCTTGCCCATTGATCCTTGGCGGCGTGCGCCGCATCGAGCGCGCGCTCGACATCTTCCGGCGTCGACAGCGCGAACTCTGCGATCTGGGCGCCATTGATCGGGCTCGTGTCGGCGAAATACTCGCCGCCCGCAGGAGCGCTCCAGCGGCCTCCGATGAAATTATCATAGCGGTGTCGGAAGGAGGCCGCCGCGTTAATGGTCCCGATCGCCTTCTCGAACATAACCTGACTCCATCTCTATCGATGGCCTGACGGAGTAATCTCTTTGCCCGGGTGGCCTATAAGTAAGTTCCGCAGAAGGTAGTCTGGTATCGGGGTCGCGGGCTTGAGGGTCAGACACGCCAACAGAGCCGATGACTATTCATCGACTCCCGAACCTATTCGCGCACGCCTGATCGGAATTATGCCGAGACAGGCGTTACTCGGCCGAGTCTTCTTTTGGCGAGGGCGGCGCTTGGCATTCCAATTCTGGCGTTACGCCCGGACGCGCTTTAGGCTCACCCAATCGCCTTTCTGAAGCGTCCCGTCCCTCACGCGGAAATGAGCATAATGGTCGTCGAAAATCTGGTCGACTTCGACATGACCGACAAGACGGCGGTGGCGCGGCGTTGCGTGATAGACTTCGAGTATCTGCCCGATGTGCGCGCCATCGGCCTTACCCAGGCAGGCCACTGTGCCGCCCGCATCCATACGGACGATCTTGCCGCGCATGAACAAGCTATGGCCGATACCCTGTGCGAGGAGCGGCGTGCTGCCAAAGAGCAGAAAGCCAACAGCAGCACCGACGCCAAGATGTTTTCGCATCGCTGTTTCCTCTGTCAAGTCAGACGCTCGGACCCGGTTTTGAAGGCCGGGAGCACGGGCGACGCTGGGCATCGTCAAAGAACTGGCCCGCCGCGGGGGCGGCGGGCCCTCAGCCCCGGGGGTGTTTTATCGGGGCTGGAAACTTCACATGTCGCTCATCGGCTTGTCGGCCATGGGCTTGGCGGTCTTCTTCTTCGCCGCCGGCTTGGCCTTCTTCATCGGCATCTTGCAGCAGCCACTCTTCGCCTTACCGGCCATGCCCGAGCCGTTCGATGCAGGCGAGCCGCCGGACATGCCGGCCATCCCGACATGCCCTGTTGATCCTGCTGGGCCGGTTGCCCCTGCTGCTTCTGCGCGCCGGCCTGATGATCCTTCATCATCTGATCGTGCATCTGCTGCCCGCCATGATCCATGCCCTGCTGGTGGCATGGGCCGGCGCAGCCTGCGCGGGCGCGGGCGTCGACTGGGCGAGAGCGGTGCCGGCGGCGAAGGTTAGCGTCGCGAAGAGGCTGACGGGCGCCGCGAGAAATGTCGTCTGTCGCATTGAGGGTCTCCGAGTGTTCTTCCTGTTGCCCGATCGACGTTCCGATCCCGGCAATTCCGAAGCTTCAATGCTGCTAGCGAGACGCTGTCTGTATACGTAAGTTACGAATCGAAATCCGATCGGCCGTGTGCCTGCTGGAGCAGGCGCGTAAAATGATGATCCGGGATCGATCAAAAATGTGACCCGGCCTGGTTTTCTCGTCCTGAGACCGGCCAGAAAAGCGATTGGCCCGCCGTGGGAACGGCGGACCAAGGCTTCGGTTGAAAGCGGCCATGATCTTGTCCGTCAACCTTGTCGTCTGATGGAATGATGGCAGGGTCAGCAACCACCGTCCGACCTGTGTGACATGCCGGAGGCGCCGTCCTGGTCCTGCGAATCCCGCATCGCCATTCGATGGCCCTGCATCATCTGCCGTGCATCTGCTCCTTACCGTGAGCCATGCCCTGCATGTGGGCAGGATCGGGCTGGGCAGGCGCCGGCCTGGCCTTGAGGGTCTCCTCAAGATCGGGCATGCCCGGCGGCATCCCGTCCGCCAGCACCGGTCCGGCACTGACGGCGAGGAAGCCGAGAGCTGCGAGCGAAGCGATCATTGCCGTCTTCTTGCGCAAGTATCCATTCCTTCAAGTCTGGGTTTCCCGTTCGATCGAGCATATGCCCGGTCGATTGTCGCCCCTTCCGGAGCTTGCCCGTGAAATGGTGTCACCTTCCGCCTTGCTGTATACGTAATGTGCGAAGTCCGTCTCTGAGATGGCCATAAATTATCGCACTGGCATCGTTGTTGTGCCGATGTGTAACTATGGTTCGGACTCGAGAGCAGGACAGGTCGGCAACAGTGACTAATCCATGGCGGCCAGCAGACGCTCGAGAGGAATAGTGGCAAAAGTGGTGAAGCTGTCAGCAATGGCATAAGGCAGTACCAGCACCCGATTATGTACCATCGCGCCGCAGCTGTAGGCTACGTTTGGCACATAACCTTCGCGCTCATCCATGTCCGACCGCAAAAGCGGTAGCTTCGTCCGCGCCAGCAGCTTCGAGGGATCGTCACGGTCCAGCAGGCACGCCCCGATGCAATAGTTCCGAACGGCGCCGACTCCATGAGTTACGACCAGCCAGCCTTCGTCGATCTCGATCGGCGATCCGCAATTACCGATCTGGACAAACTCCCAAGGCCAGCGAGGTTCGATGGCTTTCGCTCCGCCACTCCAGTCGTGAATGTCCGCGGACGTCAGGAACCAGATATTTTCGTTATCCTCGCGCCCAAGCATGGCAAAGTGCCCGGCAATGCGTCGGGGGAAAAGCGCCATGCCCTTGCTACCGGTGGCATCCCCACGCAGCGGTCTGAGTTCGAATGTCCGGAAGTCCGGCGTGGACAACAACTCCTGCCGGACGGACTGGCCGCTAAATGCCGTATATGTACCGAAATAGTGGCTCGGCCATCGTCGTCCAGGAAGCGGACCAAGCGAAGGTCTTCGATGCCACCACGCTGGCTGGGGTTGTCGGAAAGATCACGATCTCCGAGAGATCGTGGCTGCCATCGCACTTGATCCGAATGCCCGCGTCCGGCCCGTCCTCGCCGGAGATGTTTTCAGTCTCCAGCACGAGCGGCATGGGCTCGGAGGATTGATTGCTATGGTTCCGTCCGCGGCGCAAAACCCGGTGCGAAAGGTGACGGAGGAGATATGCCCCTCGCCCACGCCTCGCAGGGAAAGAATGAATCGGAGAGAGTTTTCAGGTACAGCAGACTGGTCAGGATGCAGGACGATGCTCGGATTGAAAAGCGCTGCTGCCTCATAGGAATATTCGTTGCAAAAATGGGCACCGATCAAGAGCGCCTGTTCATGGGTGACCTCGCAATCACAGACGATGATGCCATCAACCTCGTGGAACCGCCGCAAAAACAGGGACGGAACCTCACGATGCCTTCCCGAGAAATCATCAAGAATGCGTTGCAACTCATCGTGGAGCGATGCTGGGTCGAGCGCCAGGACGCGGTCGGCGATGCGCTGCGCACGTGGCTGATCCGGTACCGCATATTTATAGGTTTCCGTCGACGGCATATAGGGTCTGATCACTACCCTTGCTGGATTGGGGCGGAGCAATTCGGGTAGCCGGTTGACAAATTCGGCGGTTGACACTGACTTCTCCAATACAGATCGACCGTGGAGCGTTCACGCAATCGTAAAGATGGTGCTCGGCATTACCGACTATCGGGTGGCGGCACGAAAGGCTCCGGCGATGGCGGGTGCGATGATTTCCGCCGTTGCCGGATACTCGGACTTTGTGCCACGTGCCATGATCGCTGTCCTGGCGTAGTTGTCGGACACACAAGCTGTGACCGGGGGCTCTGGCCTGAACGTGACTATGTGGGGCACGTGCGAAGCGCGCCGCTCAGCTCGACATGTCCGCATCGTTCGGCAGCTCGCCGCGCATTTCTTGCAGGTGGCCGAGCAACGCGCGATCCGCTGGTCCGCGCTATGGCGTCCGCATTCCTCGGCGCAGCGCTCGCAAGCGTCGGCGCAGGCGCGGCAGACGATGCGGTGCAGGGCAGATTCCCGCAGCATCGAGTTGGCGGTCGCCTGGCACAGTTCCGCACAGTCGTTCAGCATGGCGATCAGCGACGCCGTAGCTGACGCGCCGCCTTGCTTCGTCAGCCAAGCGGCGGTTTCCAGGCACATGCGGTGCGAAGCCACGCAATCGTCGATGCAGTCCGTCATCGACATCGCCATCCCTTCCATTCGATGCTGCTGCGCCGCCGCCGGCACAGCCAGCGTTCCGGCGGCGGCAAGGCCGGCGCCGGCCATCAGCAATTCGCGTCTCTCGATCATCATGCACCTCCCATCTGCTATCCCTTGAGCGCTGTGCCGCATCCGGCGGCCTCAGCCGTCGCAGGCGACCCATCCGACGCCGCACGCGCCTTCTCCCGCGCCATCCGGGTTTCCTCCCAGGGCCAGTGGCCGTTGATCTCGACCCCGAGCGAGATGCTCAGGAAGGTCCGCACCAGCACCAGCCCGGCCAGAACGATGAGATCGTCGAGCGTCGGGTTGATCACCAGCGACTTGACGATGTCGCCGGCGACCAGAAATTCCAGGCCGAGCAGGATGCTGCGGCCGAGCGCCGAGCGGAACGCGCTATAGGCCTCGGTTCGGTCGCCCGCCCTCGCCCGCCGCGCAAACAGAAAGGTTGCGAGCCCCCGCGCCGACCAGGATGGTCAGCGTGCCCGCCAGTTCCAGGCCGATCACCGCGAGCCGGAAGAAGGCGCTCAGCCAGTCGGCCTCAATGGTGATCATACCAGCCTCGCTTGCGGATATTGTTGAAGCTGTCGGTGGCATGACAGGCATAGCATTGATCGACGCGCGCCCTTCGATCCGGCTGCGCGCTGCGAGACCATGCTGAAATGCTCCATGAAGTGACTCGGCGGCGCTTGTGGCACTCGGCGCACTGCGTCGAATTGACCGATGGATGGCGATAATTGGCGATCTTCCAGCTGTCGTCTGTGACAACTCGCGCAGTCGGTGCCGAACAGGCCCTGGTGCG
Organism: Novosphingobium sp. EMRT-2; assembly: GCF_005145025.1. Lineage (NCBI taxonomy): Bacteria > Pseudomonadati > Pseudomonadota > Alphaproteobacteria > Sphingomonadales > Sphingomonadaceae > Novosphingobium > Novosphingobium sp. EMRT-2. Next base: position 209,165 of record NZ_CP039699.1, read on the forward strand.
GATCGCGGAACGCATGGCAGCTCGCGCAATTGAGCGCGGTCTCGGGGGTCAGGCTTCGAGTGTTTGTCGACATGCCCGCCAAAGGCTGCCGCCACTTTGCCATGTCGAGCAACGCGGCGTGATCCATGCGGATGATGCCGCGCTCTCCCTCATGTTCGACGTGGCAGGAGGTGCACTGCGTCGCTTTCGGCGTGGAACTGCGTCGACTGCTTCGTCCCGAAATCCGTGCCCGCATGGCAGGTGAGACAGGTCCGGGTTTCGACGCCCTGCCCGGCGTGTGGCAGGCCGTGCATTGGCCGGCGAAGGACTGGTGGCGCTCGAGAGCGGGCCGGCGCTACGAGCTGCGCCACCAGCCGGCATCCCTCGGCGCGTCCGATCGGCATCCGGATCGCGACCGCGGCGACCATCACCAGCAGGGCTGCGATGAAGACGGCATAGGAAAGACGCTGCCAGCTCATAGCCAGCGCAGCCCGTAATAGATCGCCGCGCCGACGTGGAGCGCGAGCAGCGCGAAGATGAGACAGCCCAGCAGGATGTGCAGGAACCGCCACCGCGCGAACAGGGTGTTGGTCGCCTCTTCGGCGCGGATCGCGAATTCGGTATCGGCCAGCGCCGCGGCGATCCCCGCCCTGTTCTGGGGGTGCTGGCCCGCGGGCGCATCCCCGGCGACGAACAGATAGCGCCTCCAGCCCGACAGCGGCGCGCTGCGGTATCGGCCTGCGCCGGCGCCGCCGGCTCCTCAAGGAAGGCGGCGCGAAGCGAGGCCAGTTCCGACCTGCGTCCGCGCAGCGCCCGACCAAGCTGGGCAAGCAGGTAGCGGCCGATGAAGCCGGTGATGACCGTCATCAGCAGGAGGACGGTCAGAAGCAGTCCGACCGGGCTTTCGAGCTTGTGCGCGGCGTGGACCAGACCCAGGATCGGCGCCAGCACGCCGGCATAGATGTGGATGGCGAGCAGGGTAGGCTTGCTGACGAGCCGGGAGAGCGCCTTGTCGACCCAGGCGATGTGCTTGGCCGCGACATAGGGAAGCGTCAGCAGCATCAGCACGAGCGCTGCGATCC